>NZ_JAJCXD010000044.1:0-102269 GCF_021056305.1 Actinokineospora sp. PR83 | reverse complement strand
TGTCGCGCCGCCGGCGCCTGCCGCGCTCGCCACGCGGCCCGCGCCCATTCCGGCACCCGCGCCCGCGCCGCCTGCTGCGCTGCCCGCGCCCACCGACCCGGCGAGCGCGCCCGCCGGGTCGGTTCGCTCCAGCACGTCCCGGTACAGCTCCGCCAGGCCCGGGCGGTCCCGGCGAAACTCGCGGACCGGTCCGGTGGCCAGTGCCGCGGCCAGGACCGGCTGCTCGTCGGCCCCCTCAGCCAGCCGCAGCGTCGTCCGGCTGCCCGCCACCGCCAGCACCCGCACCCCCGGCAGCCGGTCGGCCCAGCCCGCCGCCGCGCCGGGGGCGTCCACGACCAGGGTGGTGCCGCTGCCCGCGCGCAGTTCCCCGACCGCCCCCGCGGCCACCAGCCTGCCCGCGCGGATGATGCCCACCCGGTCGCACAGCCGCTCCACCAGGTCGAGCTGGTGGCTGGAGAACAGCACCGCCACCCCGCGCGCCGCCTGGTCGCGCAGCACCCCCGCCAGGACGTCCACCGCGGCCGGGTCCAGGCCGGAGAACGGTTCGTCGAGGACCAGCAGCTCCGGGCCGTGCACCAGCGCGGCGGCCAGTTGCACGCGCTGCTGGTTGCCCAGGCTCAGCCGCTGGACCTCCTGCTCGCGGTGCTGGCGCAGGCCGAGGCGGGCGATCCAGTACTCGGCGGCGCGGTGGGCGTCGTCGACCGGCAGTCCGTGCAGTTCGGCCAGGTAGACGAGGTGGTCGAGGACGCGCATGCGCGGGTAGAGGCCGCGCTCCTCCGGGAGGTAGCCGAAGCGGGCGCGGCGGGCCGGGGTGACCGGTTCGCCCGCCCAGGTGACCCGGCCGGAGTCGGCGGGCAGCACGCCCAGCACGATCCGCATGGCGGTGGTCTTGCCCGCGCCGTTGCCGCCGACGAAGCCGAACACCTCGCCGCGGTCGACCCGGAGGCTGAGGTCGTCGCAGGCGGTGCGGGTGCCGAAGCGCTTGCGCACGCGGTCGACCACGAGGCCGGTGGCGCCGTCGGCTGCGAGCACTGGCGACCCCTTCCCACCCGGTCCGTCCTGCTCCAGTATCCCCGTTGCGGGCGGGTGGGCACCGGTCGGCCGGTGCGACCGCAAACGAGTTGGGCGTTTCCCTCCCGGCCGGGAACCGATCAGAGGATGCTCCGTCAAAGATGGGCGGATGATCCGGGTAGGACCATTGGAGAGATCAGGATGAATCCTGAACAGTGGCTCGCGCAGTACAACGACGAGCTGCAGGAGGTGGCGGCGCGGGCGGCCAAGACCGAGAAGGCGCTGCGCGAGGTGGGCGGTGCGGCCACCTCCTCGGACGGGGAGATCTCCGTGCGGGTCAGCGCCAACGGGGTCACCACCGGCCTCGTCCTGCGCCAGGGGGTCCGCGAGCTGGAGCCCGAGCACCTCGCCAGGCAGATCCTGGAGGTCACCCGGCAGGCGCAGCGCGACGCGAGCGCGCAGGTGCTGGCGGCCATGGAGGGCCTGGTGGGCGACAGCCCGGCGCTCGACGTCGTGAAGGCGAGCATGCCCGAGGGCTACGCCGGGGACGCCGAGGACACCGGTCGGCCGGTCCGCCGCAGGCGCGACGACCGGTCCGACGACGAGTACTTCGACAACCCACCCGAAGTCGTCAACTAGAACGGGGCGGAATCCGATGGGCACAGGTTTCAACGTCAACGTGCAGGAGCTGGTGAAGCACGCCGCGACCGTGGCGACCATCTCCTCCCAGGTGAACGCCGCCACCGGGTCGGCGCAGGCCGTCTCCGGGGACGCCTTCGGGATGATCGGGCAGTTCTTCGCCCAGGCCATCCTCGGTGCCTGCGGTGACGTGGTGCAGGGCATCACCAAGGTCGCCACCGCGGTCGACGACGTCCGCAAGGGCATCGAGGCCGTCGCCAAGGAGTACCAGGACATCGACTCGGCGAACGCGAACACGTTCGCCGGAAGGCTGTGAGGCGCGCGATGACCACGACCAGCACCACCCCGACCGCCTCCGGCCCGCGCACCGCCGAGCAGGGCGCGCAGAACATCACCAACGACATCACCAGCGTGAAGTCGGCCATCGAGCGCGGGGACTGGCTTGAGGCGGGCATGTCCATCACCAACGTGGCGATGGACGTCATCGGCATCGCGGGCGACCCGCTCTCGGCCGCGGGCAGCGCCGGGTTCGGCTGGATCATCCAGCACATCTCGTTCCTGCGGAAGCCGTTCGAGGCGCTGTTCGGCAGCGCCGAGTCGATCCTGGGCAGCTCGTCGGGCTGGGGCAAAACCGGCTCGCAGCTCACCCAGACCGCCGAGCAGCTCCGGCAGGCGTCGGTGAAGGAGACCGGCAACTGGACCGGTGTCGCCGCTGACGGCTACCGCAAGGCCGCCGCCACCCAGGCGCAGGGGCTCGACGCGCTCGCCGAGGTCAGCAAGGCCATCGGCGAGACCATCAAGGGCGCGGGCCAACTGCTCGCCGAGGTCCGCAAGACGGTGCTGGACTTCATCAACAAGTGCGTCACGAAGGTCATCCAGATCATCATCGAGGCGCTGGCCAAGGCGTGGCTGAGCTTCGGCGCCAGCATCGCCGAGGGCATCGCCCGCTCGGTCGCCGAGGCCGTGCAGACCGCGCAGAAGATCGCCTCGAAGATCCAGAAGTTCGTCTCCTCGCTGCAGAAGATCATGCAGGCCGTGCAGAAGATCGTGCAGCTCGCCAAGGCGGTCAAGCAGCTCCTGGCGACCATCGGCGGCAAGGCGGCGGGCACCGCCCCGGCCACCACCACGCAGGCGCCGCAGGTCAACCCCGGTCAGCTCGACACCGCGGCGAACACCCAGTACAGCAACAACGGGCAGACCAACCAGGCCAACTACAACCAGGGCCAGGTCCCCGGCTACGGCGGCTACCAGCCGCTGCCGGGTGGTCAGCAGAACACCGCGAACTACGGCCGGCGGCCCGCCCCGGGCTACGGCGGGTACCAGCAGCCGGGGGGCGGGCAGACCAACGCCGCCAACTACGGCCAGGCCCCCGCGCCCTCGTACGGCGGCTACCAGCAGCCCACCGGCGGCGGCTCCCACCAGCAGCCGAGCTACGGGCAGCAGCCGAACACCCCGTCCTACGGCGGTTACCAGCAGCCGACCGGTGGTTCGCCGTACACCAACCCGGGCGTGCCGACCACCGGTGTCCCCGGCCAGGTGTCGCAGGTGACCCCGCCCGGCGGCTGGGGCCCGTCCGGCCCGCCGCCCACCCCTGGCGCCCCGGCGTCCATGGTGGACCGGGCCCGCTGGATCGGCTCGGCGGTGGAGATCCTGATCAACCACGGCGTCGACCCGTCGAAGATCGACGCGGGTCAGATCGCGCAGATCGTCGACCGCACCTCCGGCGGCAACCCGCACGCGGTCGACCTGTCCGGCCCCGGCGCCACCGACGGCAACCCGCCCAAGGGGATGCTCCAGGTGACCGACTCGCAGTTCCAGCAGCACCGGGTCCCCGGCTACGACAACATCTGGGAGCCGATCGACAACATGCTGGCGGGTGTCCGGCACATCCTCCAGGAGTGGGGCTCGATCATGGTCCTGCTGGAGGCGCTGAACCCCGGCGACGACAAGATGACCATCCAGGCCTGAGGGCCGCAGCACGCCGAAGGGGCCGCTTCCGCTGGGGGGCGGCCCCTTCTGCGTTCAGACCGCGGTGGTGAGGCCCGCCAGGGCGCGGTCGACGAGCGAGGTGACCGCGGGGGCGGCGGCCTCGGCGTCGGCGGGGACGAGGGCCAGGCGGGTGCGGCGTTCCAGGACGTCGGCGGCGGTGAGGGCGCCCTCGTTGCGGACGGCCCAGACGACCTCGGCGGCGGTGGTGCGGTGCGCGATCGGCGCGGCCAGGTCGGGGTCCAGCTCACCCAGGGCGTGCACGACCGGGGCCTCGGTGCCGTACCGCTCGACCAGGTGCCTCGGTGCGTCCAGTGTGGACAGCACGGGGCGCGGGGCGGCGCCGACCAGCGGGAGGGTCGCGGTGGTGCTGGGACCGGCGTTGAGGCCCGCGTGCGCGATCGCGCGGTCGACCGCGTCGGCGGCCATCCTGCGGTAGGTGGTCAGCTTGCCGCCCACCACCGTGATCACCCCGCCGCGGGAGGTCAGCACGGCGTGGTGGCGCGACAGGTCGGCGCTGCGGCCGGTGGCGGGCAGCAGCGGGCGCAGCCCGGCGAACGACCCGAGGACGTCGGCGCGGCTCAACGGGGTGGCCAGGGCGGAGCCTGCGACGTCGAGCAGGAGGTCCACATCGGACTCGGGGACCGTCGGCACGTCCGGGATCGGGCCGTCCACCGGCTCGTCGGTCAGCCCCAGGTAGGCGCGGCCGTCGGGCTGGGGCAGCAGCAGCGCGTACCGGCCCAGGGAGATCGGCACCATCAGCGCCGACCCGGTCAGGCCCGCCGCCCGCGCGTCGAGCACCAGGTGGGTGCCGCGCGAGGGGCGCAGGGTGACCTCGTCGACGAGCGTGCCCGCCCAGACGCCCGTCGCGTTGACCACCGCGCGGGCGCGCACCTCGAACGGCGAATCGGTGAGCGCGTCGGTCACCGCGGCGCCGGTGCCGGTCAGCGCGCTCACCCGCGCCCGGGTGAGCACCCGCGCGCCCAGGCCCGCCGCGGTCCTGGCCAGCGCCACCACCAGCCGGGCGTCGTCGACGAGCTGCCCGTCGAACAACAGCAGCCCGCCGCGCAGGCCGTCGCGGCGCAGGCCCGGCACCAGGGCCAGCGCCTCCGGGGCCGACACCCGGCGCGGGCGGGGCAGCAGCGCCGACGGGGTGCGCGCCGAGCGGCGCAGCGCGTCGCCCGCCAGCAGGCCGGACAGGGTCAGCGCCGCGTCCCGGCCGGTGGTGCAGCGGTGCAGCGGGATGAGCTGCGGCAGCGCCCTGGTCAGGTGCGGGGCGGTGGTGGTCATCAGCACCCCGCGCTCGACCGCGCTCTCCCTGGCCAGCCCGACGTCGCCCTTCGCCAGGTAGCGCAGGCCGCCGTGGACGAGCTTGCTCGACCAGCGGGAGGTCCCGTGCGCGAGGTCCTGGGCCTCCAGCAGGGCCACGCTCAGCCCGCGCGCCGCCGCGTCCAGCGCCACCCCGGCCCCGGTGACCCCGCCGCCGACCACCAGCAGGTCGACCACCTCGCCCCCGGCGAGCGCGGCCAGGTCGGCGGCGCGGCGGGCGGCGTTGAGGGCGGTGCGGGGCTCGGGCACGGGAACTCCCTGGTCGGGGTCGGGGGCTGGTCGGGTGCGGAGGCCGGTCAGGGGCGCAGGGCGGTCTCCAGCAGGTGGGCCAGTTCGGCGAGCAGGTCCTCGGGGTCGAGGTCGGCGGTGGCCGGGATGTGCGAGAGCACGAACGACTGCACCACCAGCAGCAGCGCCCTGGCCTGCACCAGCGGGTCGGCCCGGCGCACGGTGCCGTCGGCGTGGCCCGCTTCGAGCTGCGCGCGCAGGAACCGCTCGGCGATCTGCTGCGTGCTGCCCAGCCGGGACACCACGTAGGGCAGCACCAGTTCGCCGTCGCGGTCGAGCACGGTCCGCATCAGCGGGTCGTTGGCGATGGCCCGGACCCCCGCGACCGCGCCGCTCACCAGCCGGTCCCTGGCCGAGGGCCGGTCGGCGACCGAGTCCTGGGTGCGGGCCAGCGCCTGGCCGAACTCCCTGGTCATCAGGGCTGCCAGCAGGCTGCGCACGTCCGGGAACCGCCGGTAGAGCGTCATCCGGCTGACCTCGGCCCGGCGGGCGACGTCGGTCAGCGTCGTGCGCCGCACGCCGGTGGCCAGCACGCAGTCGCGGGCGGCGTCGAGCAGGACGTCGTCCGCCACCCGCGTCGGCGCGTTGCTGTGACGTTTAGACGTCATATGTCACACTCTATCCCGTGAGCGCTGAGATGGACCACCTCGACCACCTGGTGCGGAGCGGTTGGACGCCGGGCGGAGCGGCGGACGCGGACCTGCCCGCCCACGCGAGCAGGTGGCTGGCCGCCCGCACCGGCCTGCGACCGGCGAGCACGCCGGTCGCCCCGGACTCGCCGGCCCCGGTGCCCGACTCCACCCTGCCCGCCGCGGTGCGGGCCGTCCTGGGGTCCATTGTCGGGGCCGAGCACGTCCTGGTCGAATCGCCCGACCGGCTCGGCCGCGCGGGCGGACTGTCCTACTTGGACCTGCTGCGCCGCCGGGGCGCCGGGGACCTCGCCGTCCCGGACGCCGTGGTCGTCCCCGCCGACCCGGCCGAGGTGCTCCGGGTGCTCGCCGCCTGCGCCGAGCACGGGGTCGCGGTGGTCCCCTTCGGCGGCGGCACGTCCGTGGTCGGCGGGGTGTCGGCGCTGCGCGGCGGCTTCGACTCGGTGATCGCCCTCGACCTGGCCCGCCTCGACCGGCTGGTCACCGTCGACCCGGTGTCGCGGCTCGCGGTCTTCCAGGCGGGCGTCCCCGCCCCGGTCGCGGAGCGGCTGCTGGCCCGGCACGGGTTCACCCTCGGGCACTTCCCGCAGTCCTACGAGCGCGCCACCATCGGCGGCTTCGCCGCCACCCGCTCCTCCGGCCAGGCCTCCGCGGGCTACGGCCGCTTCGAGGACATGGTGGCGGGCGTGCGCGTCGCCACCCCGCGCGGCGACTGGCGGCTGGGCGCCGCCCCGGCCAGCGCCGCGGGCCCGGACCTGCGCCAGCTCGTGGTCGGCAGCGAGGGCGCGTTCGGCGTGATCACCGAGGTCACCCTGCGGGTGCGGCCCAAACCGGTGGTCTCCCGGCACGAGGGCTTTGTCCTCGACGGCTGGGAGGCGGGCGCCGAGGCGGTGCGCGCGCTCACCCAGGAGGACGTGCGCGGCGCGGTCACCCGCCTGTCGGACCCGGAGGAGACCGAGGTCGGCTTCACCATGAGGGGCGGCTGGAAGACCCGGGCCGTCCGCGCGTACCTGCGCGCGCGCGGCGTGCGCGAACCGTGCCTGCTGGTCGTCGGCTGGGAGGCGTCGTCGTCGGCGGCGCTGCGGGCCAAGCGCGCGGCCACGCTGCGGGCGCTGCGGGGCGCGGTCCGCCTCGGCCGCCCGGTCGGCGAAGCCTGGCGCCGCGGCCGCTTCGCCGGACCCCGCCAACGCGACGCCCTGATGGACGCGGGCGTGTGCGTCGAGACCCTGGAGACCGCCGCCCACTGGTCCGGGCTGTCCGCCCTGCGCACGGCGGTGACGGCGGCGCTGACCGGGTCGCTGACCCGCGACGGCCGCCGCCCCGTCGTCGCCTGCCACATCTCCCACACCTACGAGACGGGCGCGTCGCTCTACTTCACCGTCCTGGTCCCCCGCGACCCCGCCGACCCGGTCGGGCAGTGGCAGCGCGCCAAGCACGCCGCCAGCACCGCCATCGCCACCCTCGGCACCATCACCCACCACCACGCCGTGGGCGTCGACCACGCCCCCTACCTGCGCGCCGAGATCGGCGACCTGGGCGTGGACGTGCTGCGCGCGGTGAAAGCGGAACTGGACCCGGCGGGCGTGCTGAACCCCGGCAAGCTCATCCCCGGACCCGCCACCGGACAACGGTGAGCGCCAAGCCCCCGACCACCCCGGCGGCGAGCAGGGGGAAGGTCATCGCCGCGCGGTCGCCGATCGCCTCCTCGCAGATCCCGACGTAAGCGACCACGGTCGACCGGTCGGTGGACCGCAGGTCGTCGGTCACCCACCGCGTCTCCACCCCACCGACGACGTTCCCGCAGTTCACCGACCCGGCACTCGGATCGGTGTTCGCGACGTGCACGGGGACCAGCAGGAGGGTCAGGCCGAGCAGCAGCGCGGCCACCGCCAGCACGGCCGCGAAGCGGCGCGGGGTCAGCGTGATCTGCGCGAGCGGGTCCGCCGCCGGACGGGGTTCGCGGGGGTCCTCAGCGGTCATGCCACGAGCGTGGCCCATCGGCGGCGGAAAAGCCCGGGGTTTCGCGGAGAAGAGAGCGCTCGGAGGGACTGGCCACAGCGCCGCGCACGGCGGCGGGGGCGTACCCCGGGCTGAAAGTGGCACGGACCGGTCGAGTCGCAACCGCCACCCGGGCGAGTGCTACCGGATGCTGCCGCACTTCGTGGACGTGTTGCGACGGTGAGGTGAGACCATTCTCAGGTCGTTTCGATCGAAGGTGAACGCATGCGCCATTTCCTGGAATCCACGAGTTCGTCCAAGGTTGAAGTGGTGAATGAGGGTGGTGGTTGGTCGGTCTTCATCCCGGGGCTTCCCGTCGCCGCGGATGGGGCCACTTTCGATGATGCGATCGACGAGATGATCGATGCTCTGCGAGAGTATGCCGAAGATTGGCAGGAGCGGCTTTCGGTTGCGCCCGACCACCAGGAGAACTGGATGCTCGTGCAGTTGGTCAGCCGCAACGACGACCTCGGGCTCCGGGACTGGCTGGTGGGATCTCCTCGGTGAATCGGTCCCGGGTGATTTGGCGAGATCATGAACTTCCTGCCGCATCGGAGGTTGGCAATGCGAGGTTGCGTCGATGGCAGACGGGAGGTGGCGGCTCGGGTGAACCGCCACCGGGCAGAGGTGGCTGACCGGGTCGACCGGTTATTCGGTGGCCGGGTTGATCCAGAGCTGCAGTGAACGGGGGATCAGGCCAGGGTGGTCTTGACCGCGTCCTCGATGGGGGTCGGGGTGCGGCCGAGGAGGGTGGCCAGGTCGGGGCGGACCTCGGCGAAGACGCCGGTGGCGATGTTGGCCTCGATGTCGGTCAGCAGGTCCGCGACCGGCTCGGGGAGGCCGAAGCCGATCAGGGCCGCCCGGCGCTGCGCCGGGGTGACCGCCGTGTGCGTGGTGCCCGCGAGGGCGGCCAGCTCGTCGAAGGTCCAGGCGGTGGGGCCGGTCAGCTCGTAGGTCTTGCCGTGGTGGCCGGGTTCGGTGAGGACGATTGCGGCGGCCTGGGCGAGGTCGTCGCGGGCGGCGGTGGCGATGCGGCCGGTGCCCGCCGCGGTGGTGAGGGGGCCCTGGAGCAGGGCCGGGGTGTAGTTCTCGTGGTACATGCCGTTGCGCAGGAAGGTGTGGGCGACGCCCGTGGCGCGGATGGCTTCCTCGGTGGCCTTGTGGTCGGCGGCGAGGGCGACCGGGGAGGTGTCGGCGTCGGTGACGCTGGTGTAGGCGATGTGCCGGACGCCCGCGGCGACCGCCGCTTCCACGGTGGCCCGCTGCGTCGCCGCGCGGTCGGGGCCGTCGGCGGAGATCAGCAGCAGGGAATCGATGCCGGTGAAGTCGAGGCCCGTGGCGAAGTCGCCCCGGCGGACCTCGATGCCCTGGGCGGCGAGGGGTTCGGCCTTGTGCGGGTCGCGGACGGAGACGGCGATGTCCGCGGCGGGGACGCGGTCGCGGAGGTGGTGGACGACGCGGGTGCCGAGGTGGCCGGTGGCGCCGGTGACCAGGTACTTCACGGTGGACTCCTTCGGGTGGCGGGTGTTGGGATTACCGTAGGGGTGTTACTTTCTCTTCGTAAGTACCTACCTCTGGGTGCTGTACTTACCTCAAGGGAAGAAATGAGGTCAGCGGGGTATGGGCGTGACTGAGACCACATCGTTCCGGGCCAACGTGTTCGACCCGAACTGCCCCGGGCGGGGCGTGATGGAGCACGTCGCCAGCCGGTGGGGGGTGCTCGTGCTCGGCGTGCTGCTCGACGGGACCCTGCGCTTCGGCGAGGTCCGGCAGGCCGTCGGCGGGGTCAGCGAGAAGATGCTGGCGCAGACCCTCCAGGCGCTGGAGCGCGACGGGCTCGTGCACCGGGAGGTGCGGCCGGTGATCCCGCCGCACGTCGACTACTCCCTGACCGACCTCGGGCGGCCGATCGCGGAGGGCGTGCGCGAGCTCTACCGGCTCATCGAGGAGTCCACGGCGTCCGTGCTGGTGGCGCAGGCCGCCTTCGACGAGCGCAAGGCCGCCCGCTAGGTGTTCGTCGACGCCGAGTTCCCCGCCGTCCCCTACCCGGGCGCCCGGCCGCCGTACTCCTACGCGCACGACGGCGGGCGCGGTGTCCGGCTCACCGCCGACCCCGCCGCGCTGTCCGGGTGGCGGGCGGGCGGTGTCGACCTCGACGAGTGGCTGGGTGCGCGCGGGGGTGCGCCGATGGCCGGGCGGGTACCCGTGCTGTCCTACGGCTCGAACCCGTGCCCGTCGAAGCTGACCTGGTTGCGGGACGCGCTCGGGCTGGTGGGGCCGGTGGTGGTGCTGCGGGCCCGGTGCACCGGGCTGGCCGCGGTGTGGGCGGCCGGGTTGCGCGTGGTCGACGACCAGCGGCCGGTGGTGCTCGCCGCGCTGGGCGGGGTGGAGGACCACGCGGTGCTGATGCTGGCACCGGAGCAGGTGGCGGTGCTCGACGTGTGCGAGGGGCGCGGCCACCGGTACGCCCTGGCCCGGGTGCGCACCGGCACCGTGGAACTCTTGGACAGCACCGACGACGGCACCTCGATCGACGGCGTGCTCGCCTACGTGGGTGCCGCGGTGATCCGCAGGCCGCTGCTGGTGTCCGGCGCCCCGGTGCGCTGCGCGGACGTCCCGCAGGCCGAGGCGGTGGGGCTGATCGGCGAACCCGCGGCGGGCGACGGGCTCGACGTCGAGGTCGTCAGCGGTCCGCCCGCCCCGGAGGCGTTCCCCGGCAGGCTCTTCGTCTACGGCACGCTGCAACCCGGCGCCCCGATGTGGCCCCTGTTGGCCGGGGTGGCCTGCGGTGAGCCCCGGCCCGGCAGGCTGGCGGGGTCGCTGTACGACACCGGTTTGGGCTACCCGGCGCTGCGCCTCGGCGACGGGCCGGGGGTGTCGGGCTGGACGGTGCCGCTGCGCGCGGGGGTGTCGCTGGCGGCGCTCGACGAGTACGAGGGGCCGGAGTACGCGCGGGTCCGGGTGGTCGTCGACGGGGCGTGGGCGTGGACCTACGTGTGGCTGGAACCGGTCGAGGGGATGTCGGTGCTGTCCGCGCCCTGGCCCGTGCACGGCCACACGGACGGGTGAACTCCGGGTTGGGGCGGGCGGGCGCCGGGAACGGTTGGGGTGTGGAACTGTCCGGACTCGACGCCTACGACCCCGCGGGCAACAGGATCGGCCGCATCGGCGGCGTCTACCTCAACCGGGGCACCGGGGAACCCGAGTGGGCCGTCGTCCACACCGGACTGCTCGGCCTCCGGGAGAGCTACCTGCCGCTGGTGGGTGCCCGCCCCGTCGGCGACGGTGTGCAGGTGGGTGTGGGCAAGGGTGCCGTCCGGGGCGCCCCGCGCGCAGACGGGCCGCTGACCGACACCGCGCCGCTGTGCGCCCACTACGGCCTCCCGCCCGGTGCCGTGCCGATCCCGGCGCCGCGCCCGCCCTCGGACGTGCCGCGGCGCCGGTACGTCGTGGCGCCCGACCTCACCGTGACCGCGGAGTGCTCTACCGCGTGATGACGTAGGCGATCCCACCCGAACCGCTCGCGACCGCGCCGGAGGCGGTGTACCGCTTGGTGCGCAACCAGATGTTCTCGAACTGCGCCCGCTTGTACACGTGCCGCACCGCGGCGTTGTTCGGCGACGCCGGGTCGTTGGCGATCACGTCGCCCTCGGCGGTGAAGCCGACGACGACCATCAGGTGCCCCGCGGTGCCGTAGCCCGCGCCGTCGAGTTCGTCCGCGCGGAAGGACTGCGAGGTGATCACCGGGATGCCGCGGGCGATGTGGGCCTCCAGCTCGGTCAGCGACCGCAGCCGGGTCACGTGCGCCGACAGGCCGTAGGACGCGGCGTAGGCGGTGTTGAACGGCCAGTTGCCGGTGCCGTCGTAGTCGTGGTCGTAGGTGGCGCGGGCCGCGTGGTCGACCGATCGGTCGGCGTAGGTCGGGTCCACCCAGGCCAGGTCCTCGGCCGAGGGCCGCTTGCCCCAGTACTCGACCACCATCTGCGTCGAGGTGGGGCTGCACCACGCCTCGCCGCCGCCGCCGTACTGCGGGTACTGCCCGATGTGGACGTTCTGCGAGTACGCGGGCACCGGCAGCTCCACCGCCCGCCCGAGCGAAGGCGTGCTGGCCGGGACGGTGAACCGGTCCGGGATGGCCGAGGTCATCGCCCCGATGGTGCGCAGCGTCGGCGTGGCCTGGGTGCCCGTGGCCCGGAACAGGGTGACCCGGAGCTGGTAGGCGCGCAGTGGCCTGCCCTGGGCGGCGACGAAGGTGTCCACGTCGACGTACCCGGTGTCGTCGGACTGGTCGGGGACGCTGCTGCGGATGATGTCCTGGTCGCCCAGGGCCCAGCGGCCCAGGGTGAACCAGGTGGGGCCGTCGCCGCGCACCTCCACCCGCAGCCAGGTGCCCGCGGGGGTGGTGGCGTTCCAGGAGGCGACCAGTTGGGTGGCGTCGAAGCCGGGCCGGTGGACCGGGGAGGTCCAGGTGCCGTAGTCGTAGCGGCGGGTGGTGCCCAGTTCGGGCTCGGTGTGCTCGACGCTGCCCGCGGGCCTGCCGATGCGCAGCCCGCCCGGACCGGGGAGCAGGCCGTCGGAACGACCGCTCGCCAGGTCGCGCGGGAGGGTCCACTGGTGGTAGTCGACCGGTGCGTCACCGGGGCGGTGTGCGGTGGTCGCGGACGCGGGTGGGGTGGCGACCGCGGTGGCGGCCAGTACGGCGACCCCGGCGGTGAGCAGGCGCAACGGTCTCATGTCGAGAATTTTCGCGCCACGCGGCCAGCATGTAAACAGCCGTCACCGGCTTGCCGCGCGGTCAGCCCGCGGGTGGCGCCTGTTCGGTCGGACCGGCGTCGAGTTCGGCGAGGAAGTCCGCCCAGAACTCCTCCACGCAGCGCTCGAACCGGATGCCCAGTTCCAGGGACTTGAGCTGCCACGGGTCCGCCACCCCGGCGACCTGCCCGTACTGCACGACGTAGTTGTCCCCGCGCGCCTTGTGCGACTCGTAGCGGTCCCTGGCCAGGCCGCGCAGGGTCCGCGGGTTGCCGTGCGCGGCGAAGAACAGCTTGAGCAGGCCCAGGTCGCGGACCTCGGTCTCCTCCGGCGTGGGGGCGACCAGCCACTCGCGCAGCGCCTCGCGGCCCGCCTCGGTGATCGAGTAGGTGCGCCTGCGCCTGCCGCCGTCCTCGACCGCGGAGACCACCAGGCCGTCCTCGGCCAGCCTGCTCGGCTCGTCGTAGAGCTGGGAGTGGGCGAAGGCCCAGAAGTGGCCGATGGTGTAGCCGACCCGCTGCTTGAGGTCGTAGCTGGTCGCCGGACCCGCGGAGAGCATTCCCAGGACGACGTAGGACGTCGCGTTGAGCTTGCGACCGCGTGCGCTGGACTCGCCTGACAGCCCGGTCACCTCCCCGTTCGCGCCGCCCACAGTGCGAACCATACCCATCCCGGGAGCGGCCGGGGCGGGCGGACGCGCCTCGCCCCGGCCGGGCCGAGCGGGTCCGCGGGACCGGGGGACCGGTCGCGCGAACCCGCCCGGGCGGTGCTCAGCCCAGGTGCTTGACGTCGAGCCTGCCCTCGGCGTGCGCGGCCCGCAGCACCTTCTTGTCGAACTTGCCGACGCTGGTCTTCGGGACCTCCTCGACGAAGGCCCAGTTCTCCGGGAGCTGCCACTTGGCGACCTTGTCGCCGAGGAAGTCGCGCAGCTCCTCGGGCGCGGCCTCGGCGCCGGGGCGCAGCACGACCGCGACCAGCGGGCGCTCGTCCCACTTCTGGTCCGGGATGCCGATGACCGCGGCCTCGGCCACCGCCGGGTGGCCCATGACGGCGTTCTCCAGGTCGACCGAGGAGATCCACTCGCCACCGGACTTGATGATGTCCTTGGAGCGGTCGGTCAGGGTGAGGAAGCCGTCCGGGGTGAGCGTGCCGACGTCCCCGGTGCGCAGCCAGCCGTCGCGGAACTTCTCCGCGCCTGCTTGATCAATGCCACCGTCCGCTGTTTCGTCGCCCAACCGGTAGTAGGAAGCGGCGATCCACGGTCCGCGGACCTCCAGCTCGCCGACGCTCTCGCCGTCCCACGGCATCTCGGCGCCGTCGTCGTCGATGAGCCGGGCCTGCACGCTCGCCGGGAGGCGGCCCTGCGTGTAGCGGTACTTCCACCCCTGCTCCTCGGTGAGGCCCGCGGGCGGGCGGCACACGGTGCCCAGCGGCGAGGTCTCGGTCATGCCCCAGGCGTGCACGATGTGCACGCCATACTTCTCGGCGAAGGCGTGCATCAGCGCGGGCGGGCAGGACGAGCCGCCCACGACGACCTCGCGCAGCGAGCTGAGGTCGGCCGGGTTCTGCTCCAGGTGGGCCAGCACCGCCTGCCAGATGGTCGGCACCGCCGCGGAGTGCGTCGGCCCCAGCTCGGTGATCATCCGGACCAGCGGCTCCGGCTGCAGGAAGCGGTCCGGCATGATCAGCGACGCGCCGGTCATGAACGCCGCGTAGGGCATGCCCCAGGACATGGCGTGGAACTGCGGCACGATCACCAGCGAGCGGTCGGTGGAGGCCAGTCCGATGCCGTCGGCCATGCAGACCTGCATCGAGTGCAGCCAGATCGAGCGGTGGGAGTAGACGACGCCCTTGGGGTTGCCGGTGGTGCCGGAGGTGTAGCACATGGCCGCGGCGGTGCGCTCGTCCACGTCCGGCCAGTCGAACTCGTCGGACTGCTCGGCGAGCAGCGCGTCCCAGGAGTGCACCCGCACGCCCTCGGGGGCGGTCAGCGCCTCGGCCGGGCCGTTGGCCACGATCACGTGCTTGACCGTGGTGAACGTGGGGAGCTGCCGGGCCAGCAGGGGGGCCACCGTGGCGTCCACGATGACCACGTGGTCCTCGGCGTGGTTGGCGATGTAGGTGAGCTGCTCGGGGAACAGCCGCAGGTTGAGCGTGTGCAGCACGGCCCCCATCGCCGGGACGGCGAGGTAGGCGACCTGGTGCTCGGCGTTGTTCCACATGAACGTGGCGACCCGCTCGTCGCCGGTGACGCCCAGGCCGCGCAGCGCGTTGGCCAGGCGGGCGGCCTGCTTCCCGATCTCGGCGAAGGTGCTGCTGCGGCTGCCGTCACCGGTCCAGGTGATCACTTCGGCGGTCCCGTGCACCTTCGTGCCGTGCCGCAGCAGTGTGCCGATGGACAGGTTGCCGTCCTGCATGGTGCTCAACATGGTCGCTCAAGCTCCCTGGGGTTGACGGCCTCGGCCGTCGGTGGACATCGGCCCCGACCAAACTTACTCGCGGTAGGAAAGCCTAGTGGGCGAACGCCGTCGGCAACACTCCCGAAATGCCCGGTTCGCCGAACTTGATCATGCTGTCACGCTGCGTGCCGCCCCCGGACGTGATGGGCTCCGCAGGAGGTTTGCGCGTGTCGGGGGTATGTTGCCCCCCGAGGTGTCGTTTACTGGTGAAAGGCGTCGGGCGGCCGGGTCGCGCGGTGCGTCCGGGGTGGGTAGCTCTTTCCGCTCCGGTGACTGTCGGTAGTCACGATGCCCCGATGAGGCTGGGCCCGTCGCCACCGCGGCGGGTGATGAAGGAAAGGACAACCACGTTGGCTCTGCCCACGTTGACTC
Source organism: Actinokineospora sp. PR83 (assembly GCF_021056305.1). Classification (NCBI taxonomy): domain Bacteria; kingdom Bacillati; phylum Actinomycetota; class Actinomycetes; order Pseudonocardiales; family Pseudonocardiaceae; genus Actinokineospora; species Actinokineospora sp. PR83. Next base: position 86,785 of record NZ_JAJCXD010000044.1, on the reverse strand, counting down.
CCGAGCAGCGCGCGGATGCGCTCGCCAAGGCAGCCGAGGCGCGCAAGGCGCGCTCGGAGCTGCTGGCGTCGATCAAGTCCGGTGAGCGGACCATCGCGTCGGTGCTCGGCAAGGCCAAGGACGACAAGACGATCGGCAAGACCAAGGTCGCCGCCCTGCTCAAGGCCGTTCCCGGCCTCGGTGCGGTGAAGGTCGCCGCCCTGCTGGAGCAGGCCGGGATCGACCCCGACCGCCGCGCGGCGGGCCTCGGCGACCGGCAGCGCTCCGCGCTGATCGACGCGCTCGGCTGATCACGACCACGACAGCGGGCGGGTGGCCGGACGGCCACCCGCCCGCTGTCGTCCGTGGGCAAACCCACGATGCTCGTCAGCCCCCGATCGGGTGGCGGTAGGCAGAATGGAGGGGTGGCTGAACACGTGGTGCGGGACTACCGCCCGGGGGCGTTCCTGCTCGCCGGACCGACGTCGACGCTGCTCGCGGAGGGTGAGCGAGCGGTCGTCACCGAGTCCGACCCGGAGGAGCTGTCCGCCAGGGTGGAGAAGGCCCTGGCCGACAGCGGCGCCCAGGTCGCGGTCGGCGCGCTGCCGTTCGCCCCGGGGGCACCCGCCCACGTGGTCGTGCCCGCCGCGGTCAGCCGCGCCGGGTCGGCGCACCCCTCCTCCGTCGCCCCCGCCGCCGGGGCCGCGCCCGTGTCGGTGACGCCGGTGCCGTCCGGGGCGGGGTACGAGGCCGCGGTCGCCGCGGCGGTCGCGCTCCTGCGCGGCCCCGGTGAGCTGCGCAAGGTCGTCCTCGCCCGCACCCTGCGGCTCGGGTTCGCCGCCCCCGTCGACCTCGCCGCCCTGCTGCCCGGCCTGGTCGCGGCCAACCCGCAGGGCCACACCTTCGCCGCGCCGCTGCCCGGCGGGCGCACCCTGCTGGGGGCCACCCCCGAACTGCTGGTCTCGCGCACCGGCACCCGCGTGGTGTCGAACCCGCTGGCCGGGTCGCTGCCGCGCGGGGTGACCCCGGAGCAGGACCGCGCCCTGGCCGACGAGCTGCTGGCCTCGGGCAAGGACCAGGCCGAGCACCGGGTGGTGGTGGAGGCGGTCGAGGAGGTGCTGCGCCCGTTCTGCCGCAGCCTGCACGTGCCCGCCGGTCCGTCGCTGGTGGCCACGCCCACCGTGTGGCACCTGTCCACCCGCATCACCGGCGAACTGGCCGACCCGGGGGTGTCCGCGCTGCGGCTGGCCGCCGCGCTGCACCCGACCCCGGCCGTCTGCGGCGCCCCCGCCGCCGCGGCGGCGGCGGCGATCGCCGAGCTGGAGCCGTTCGAGCGCGGCTTCTACAGCGGGGCCGTCGGCTGGACCGGCGCCGATGGTGACGGTGAGTGGGTGGTGTCGCTGCGCTGCGCGGAGGTCTTCGACCGGGAGATGCTGCTCTACGCGGGCGCGGGGATCATGCCCGCCTCGGTCCCGGCCGCGGAGCTGGCGGAGACCTCGGCGAAGTTCGCCACCCTGCTGCGCGGCCTGGGCATCGACCTGCCGGGCGCGTGACTGGACACCTGCGACGCGTTGCCGAGTGATCCCAGGCGGGCGGGAGGTCGGTACCAGTGCTCGGGGCGTTCGACGCTCAGTCCGCCGGAAAGCTGCACCTTGTCCGGCAGCAGCGATTGGCGGATTCGGGCGTCGGCGATGGTGTAGTACCCGTCCACCGCAGTTCGCAAGTCGAAGGAGAAGCGCTGGGGTGGGAAGGCCGCGATGACCGTCCTGTGTGGCTCCAGCCGCTTCAACACCCGCACCGCGGGACAGAGGTCGCTGTCCGCCGAAACAATGATCGCCACGTCGTAGGTGTCGATCACGACGGCCCCCCACTGGGGGGCCGTTTGTTTTTGGGCCGGGTCTCACCTCTGTGGCGAGATCAGATCCAACACTTCGTGGGCGAACCTTGTCGAGGTCCCGCATGCGGGTCGGAGGCTCGGGTTCCACTGTCTGATCGCAAGTTCACCCAGCGGACCCAAGTGTCGTCGCTGCTTGCGCGGAGTGCGACACGCAACGTGGCTGCTGGTCGAGTTGTCCACACGGTTTGCCCCACAGTTGCACCTGTGCAATTCACCCATATGGTGTATGTAGCACCTCCTGATACGTCCGTTCGATTGTCTTGCCGCTTCCGCTTGTGCAGAGCAGCCTGCACAAGTGATCGCCTGGAACCGCGTAATCGTGCTCGGCGCGCACCGGGAGTCCACGCTGTGGCAGGTATTCGGTGGAGGAACGCTGCGACTCGGCCACGCACGGGCGTGTGGCAACCCCGCCCGGTCCGGTGCGCGGCGGCGCCGGAAGGTGCTGAAAATTTCTCACGGATAGGGGAGTGCCCCGGATCCGCTGCTCGGGTTACCCTCCACCGGTGGTCGATCTGGTATCGGAACCGGGGGTCGCGGACGTGTCGGTGTACCGCGACACCGGGGGTACCGGGGTGCCCCCGGACGAGAAGGTGCGCCGCGAGCTGATCGACCGGCTCCTGGAGGGCCGGTTCACCCGCCGCTCCGAGCTGTCCGACGCCGCCCGCGTGCTGGAGCTGCCCGAGGACGGCCTGTTCGTCGTCCTCTACGGCGACGGCAGCACCGACGAGGCCCGACCGGAGGTCAGCGCCACCGCCGTCGACCCCAGCCGCAGGCGGGTGATCGTCTGGCGCAGCCTGCCGGACGCGGAGATCGGCATCGTGTCGGTGGAGCGGGTGGAGGACTTCGACGGCCTGCGCGCCGCCCTGGCGGCCAGCGGCCAGGTCATCGGCGTCAGCCGCCCGGTGTCCGGCCTGGCCAGGGTCCCCGCCGCGCTGCGCCGCGCCCGCATCGCCCGCCGCTGCCTGCCGCCGGGGGAGACCGGGGTCGCCGTGTTCGGCGAGCGCCCGGTCACCACGCTGGTCGCGGGCGCCCCGAACCTGGCCCGTGAACTCGCCATCGAGGTGCTCGCCGGTCTGGACGTGCTCGGCGTCGAGGAGCGGGCCGAGCTGCTCACCACCCTGCGCCTGTGGTTCGCCCACGGCGGCGCGGTGAAGGCGGTCGCGGAGCTGATGTCGACGCACCCCAACACCGTCCGCTACCGCCTCCGCCGCGCCGCCGAGGTCACCGGCCGGGACATGGAGGACCCGCGCGACGTGGGCGAGCTGTACCTCGCCGTCGAGGCCACCCGCCTCACACCCGACGGGCCGCCTGCGGGGTGAGCGCTCAGCGCCACTCGTAGGCGGCCGACTCCGGCGCGGTGGTGCTCACGATCGTCCCGCCGGTCCACGGCAGGGACGGGTGCAGCGCCGAGCCGAACGGGTTCCCGCCCGTGGGCAGCGGCAGCGCCGTGGTCGTCCCCCGCCGCCAGAGCGACAGCTTCGGCACCGGGGCGAACTCGGTGGCGGTGACCGTGCCGGTGCGGTTCACCGCGAACGCCGCGCCGCTGTCCGCGCCCGGGGTCAGGTCCGTCATCACCCCGCGCTGCCAGGAGAAGGCGTGGCTGCGGCCGTCCGCCGTGCTGGACTGGCCGACGACCTGACCGGAGTCGCTGAGCCACGGCCCCGAACCCTCCTGGCTGACGGGGACGTGGGTCTGGCCGCCGCCGAGGGAACCGATGTCGGTGGTGCTGCCCGCGCTCCACAGCAGCAGCTTGCCGTCGGCGGCGATGAGGACCTGCCCGGAGGCGTTGACGTCCACCGGGGTGCCCGCGCCGATGGCGACCGGCGCCCGGCCGGGGCGGGCCAGGTGGGCGGTGCCGTCGGCGGTGTAGGTGACGTCGCCACCCGCGCCGAGGCTGCCGGAGTGCGCTGACGGGCTCTCCACGACCGTGCGCCAGGTGCCCGCCCGCCACAGCGACAGCCGCCGGTCCTCGTCGGCGTCCACGCTGCTCACCAGGACCTCGCCGCGGTTGTTGACGTCGACCGCCGCGCTGTCGACCGCCCCGGGCGGGGTGAGGTCGACGCGGCGCCCTGCCGACCACAGCACGGCGTGCCGCACCCCGTCGACCTCGCGGTACCCGACGACCTGGTCGAGGTCGTTGCCCTCGTACACCAGGCTGTTCACCCCCGCGGGTTCGAGGTCGACGCGCTCGCCGCCGCGCCAGGTGACGGCCCGCGGGCCCGCATCGGTGAGCACCACGCCGTGGATCAGCCCACTGGCGCTCATGCCGATCCCGGCCGCCTGGAGCGATCCGGCGGGGGCGGGAAGCTGCCGCACCCCGGTGTCCGCGTCCGCTTCCGCGGTGGCGCCGACCAGGATGACCAGGGCGGCGGCGGTGGCCGAAACGGTTGTCCTGACACGCATCGGTGTGTGTCCTTCCTTCGGGAGTGGATCGTCCTATTGGGACGTGAAGAGGGAGGTGGCGGAATTGCCCGGGGCCGCGTCCGTGCCCGCGACCTGCGGCAGGCGGGGGTGCAGGGCGGTCGGCATGGTCAGGTTGCCCGGGGTCGCGGCGCCCAGGTCGGTGGTGCTGCGGCGCTTCCAGAGCAGCGCGTGCGTGCCCGCCGTCCCGGGGACGGGCACTTCTCCTGCGATGTCGCCGCGTTCGTTGATGGCGTAGCTGGTGCTGTACGGGGCGTGCGGGGTCAGGTCGGTCATCACCCCGCGCCGCCAGCGGAAGGCGTGGTAGCGGCCGTCGCGGGTCTCCGAGAGGCCGGTGACCTCGCCGGAGGCATTGAGCCACGGGCCGTGGCGCGGGCCGGTGCCGACGAAGCGGGTGTCGCCGCCGCCCAGCGAACCGAGGTCGGTCAGGCCCCCGTCGCGCCACAGCGCCGCCCGGCCGCGGCCGTCGTCCTCGCAGGCCAGCAGGACGGCGCCACCGGCGTTGATGCCCATCGGCACCGGCGGGCCGCCGCCGAGGCCCACCAGCCGGATGCCCGGGCCCCGGCCGCGCGGGAACAGCAGCGCCCGGTCGTCGACCAGGACCGCGACGTCACCGGCCGCGCCCAGCACCGGGTCGTGGAACCGGCCGCCCTCCAGCAGGGTGCGCCACCCGCCCGGCCGCCACAGCGACAGCCGCCGCGCGGTGCCGAGGGTGTCCTGGCTGATGTGGTGGCTCACCACCAGCACCTCGGCGCGGTTGGTGATCCCCACCGCGGCGCTGCGGAAGGCCCCGCGCGGGTGCAGGTCGACCCGGCGCCCCCCGGTCCACAGCACCGCCCGCTCCTCCTCGCCGGGGCGGCGGGTGTAGGAGCCGACGACCTGGTCGTGGTCGTTCGCCGCGGTCGGGGTGCTCGGCCCGGTCCGCTCCAGCGGGGTCAGCTTCCCGTCGCGCCACACCGCGGCCCGCGCGGGCTCGCCGCGCCCGCGCACGAACCCGTGCACCATGCCGGTCGCGGTCATCCCGGTCAGCCCGGCCTCGGTGTCGGGGCCGGGCAGCGGCAGCGGGCGCAGCCGGGGGGTTCCGGATCCGGTCTCGGTGGCCGCGGCGACGGTCACGGTCGCCAGGAGGGCGGCGGTCAGCACCAGGGCGCGCATGACGCACCTTCCGGTCGGGAGCGGTGAGCGGTACGCCGAGACTGTAGCGATAACGCCACTATTCAAACAATGACGTTATATGGGCTAATCTCGGCGTAGCCTCGGCCATTCGGACCAGTGGGTGCAGCACAATCGGCCGAGTGGCCGGTGAGGTCTTCCCGTGTTGGATCTCCGGGCATGAAAAAGAGCACGCGAGCCGCCGCTACTTCAACCGGGTGTGCCGAATACCGGCCGGATGAGGTTCCGGTCGCGGTCAGGCGAAGCGGAGCAGCGCCCGGCTCAGGGCCGCGTCGGACGTCGCCGTGGACTGGTGGCCGGAGCCCTCCAGCACCACCAGTTCGGCGTCCGGCCAGTTCTTGACGAGTTCCCACGCCGTCTCCAGCGGCCCCGCCAGGTCCACCCGCCCGTGGATGAGCACGGCCGGGATGCCCGCGAGCTTCCCCGCCTCCCGGATGAGCACGCCCTCGTCGAGCCAGGCGCCGTGGGAGAAGTAGTGCGCGCAGATCCGCACCAGCGCAAGCTGTTCGGCGGAAGTGCTGCCGCTGAACGGTTTCGCGGGTCCGGCCTCGTGGGAGAGGACCGCGTCCTCCCAGGCGCACCAGTCGTGCGCGGCGCGGGCGCGGACCTCCGGGTCCGGGTCGTCCATCAGCCGCGAATAAGCGGCCAGCACGTCCTCTTGGCAGGTGCCCGCGGGCACGCCCGCGCGGAAGCGCTCCGCCGCCTCGGGGAAGATGCGGCCCAGTCCGAAGTAGAGCCAGTCGATCTCGCGGCGGCGGGTGGTGGTGACCGCGAGCAGCACGATCGCGCTGACCCGCTCCGGGTGCGCCTGCGCGTACGCCAGCCCCAGCGTCGACCCCCAGGAGCCGCCGGTCACCACCCAGCGCTCGATGCCCAGGTGCGCGCGCAACCGCTCCATGTCGGCGATCAGGTGCGCGGTGGTGTTGACCGACAGGTCGGTGGTCGGGTCCGCCGCGTTCGGCGTGCTGCGACCGCAGCCGCGCTGGTGGAAGAACACCGCCCGGTGCCCGTGCGCGGTCAGCCTGTCCCGCCAGCGCTCGGTCATCGCCATGCCCGGGCCGCCGTGCACCCACACCAGCGGTGTGCCCGCCGGGTCGCCGCAGGTCTCCCAGTAGACCCGGTTGCCGTCGCCGACGTCGAGCATCCCGCTCGCGGTGGGGGTGGTGCGCACGTCAGTTCGCCGGTGCCTTGCAGTTGGGCGGCTGGCACAGGAACTTGCCCAGGGCGGCGTAGAAGATGTCGCCGATCTTCGTGGGGTCCGCGGTGGTGAACGCCGTGCCGCCGGTGGCCGCCGACAGCGCGTCCAGCTCGGCCTTGTCCACGTCCGGCCCGATGCCGACGCCGACGATGGGCAGCGGCCTGCGCGGGTCTTGGAGCCCGCCCAGTTCCGCCAGCAGGTCCGCCCGGCTGATGCCGTCGCTGTCCTCGTTGCGGCCGTCGGTCAGGATGATCACCAGGTTGAGCCTGCCAGGCTCCCAGTCCGCCCGCCCGGACCGGTAGGCGGCGAGCACGGTGTCGTAGAGCCCGGTGGCCCCGTCCGGCACCGCCCTGATGGCCGCCACCTGCTCCTTCGCGCCCGCGGCGAGGTGGTCGCGGACCGGCTTCATGGGCAGCAGTTCCCGGTAGTCCCTGTCCCCGTCGAGCTTGGTGGAGAACAGGGTGTAGCTCAGCTTGGTGTCCGGTTTGAACAGACCGAGGCCGAGCACGGCGGCCCTGGTGGTGACGGTCATCCGGTCCAGGTCCGTGCCGGGCACCTCCTGCGCCATCGAGCCGGACACGTCCATCAGCACCCGCACCCGGGCGGCCAGGTTCGCCCCCGCCCACTGGTTGAGCAGCGCGTCGACCGCGTCGTTGTCCGGGACCCCGGTGCGGTCGACCCGGTCGGCCCGGGTGCGCCGGTCCTGCGACCGGTCGCGCAGCACCCGGCCGTCGGCGGTCCGGTACCCGGCGTCGGCCAGCGCTCGCGCCGTCGTCTCGTCGAGCAGCCTGCCGAGGAACTCCAGCGCGGCGTCCCGCTCGGCCGGGGCGGTCCTGGGCAGCACCGTGTACGGGTAGTCCATCGACGGCACGGCCGGTTCGCCGTAGGTGGCGACGAGCTTGTGGCCGGACTCGGCCGCGTTGTGCTTGAGCAGGTCGTGCTCGGTGGTGGCGATGACGTCGATCGGCTCGTCCGCGCCGCCCGCGCCGGGCAGCCGGGCGTAGAGGTCCGCGACCAGCGGCCGGGTCTCGGCCGAGATCCGGCGCAGCGTGCTGGTCAGCGCCGCGTCCGGGTCGGGGGCGGTCTGGGTGGTGGTGCGGACGCCGAACACGGCCGAGGTGCCGACCGGGTCGCGCGCCGGGTCCGGGACGCCGATGGCGGTCTCGGCCGGGGTGGCGAGGACCTCCGCCCAGGTGGGGGTCCTGTCCGGCCAGCCGAGCGCGCCCGCGGTGTCGTCGGTCAGCGCCAGCACCACCGGCGACGAGGCGATCGAGGTGCCGCTGACCTGCCCGTCGAACGCCCCCTTGGCCTGCGCCCGGCGCAGCAGCATCGTGCTCTCCGGGATCCACACGTCCGGCAGGGCGCCGCTGTCGGAGACGGCCAGCGCCTCGGCCACCGACGTCGAGCCCTCGGCGGCGACGGCGACCCGGTAGCAGGCGTTCTCGTCCCCGGCGGCCTGGTCGTCGGCCACCCGCTTGCCGACCTGCTGCACCAGCGGCGCGATGTCCGGCGCGGCGGCCACGTCCACGGTCACCGGGTTCTCGCAGGACGGTCCGACCCAGCCCCGGACCAGGGTGACCCCGAGCCAGCCCACCAGGGCGACCACCACCAGGAGGCCGATGAGCACCACGGGACGGGGCCGACCCCTGCCCGACGAGTGTCGTCCCACGGTTGCGACCCTCCCCCGAGATGAGTTTCCGTCAGGTTAAGCGAAACCCCAGGCCCGGGGGAGGGCCGCCGAGATGTGAATCACTGTCATGAATCAGCTTCGCCTACGAGTACAGCGCGTCCACCTCGGCGCCGAAGTCCTTCATGATCACCCGGCGCTTGAGCTTCAGCGACGGCGTGAGGTGCCCGGTCTCCGGGGTGAACTCGGTGGCCAGCACCCGGAACTTGCGCACCGACTCCGCCTTCGACACCGCCGCGTTGCCCTCGTCGACGGCCTTCTGCACCTCGGCGAGCAGCTGCGGGTCGTCCACCAGGTCGGCCACGGTCGCCGACGCGGGCTTGCCGACGGTGGTCTTCCAGTGGGTGAAGTAGTCCGGGTCGATGGTCACCAGCGCGGCGATGTACTTCTTGCCGTCGCCGACCACCATGGCCTGCCCGACCAGCGGGTGCGCGGCGATCCGGTCCTCGATGACCGCCGGGGCGACGTTCTTGCCGCCGCTGGTCACCAGGATCTCCTTCTTCCGGCCGGTGATCGACAGGAAGCCGTCCGCGTCGAGCTGCCCCAGGTCGCCGGTGGCGAACCAGCCGTCGGCGTCGAGGACCTCGGCGGTGGCGGCGTCGTTCTTCCAGTAGCCGCCGAACACCTGCCCGCCCTTGAGCAGGATCTCGCCGTCCTCGGAGATCTTCACCGAGGTGCCCGGCAGCGGCTGCCCGACGGTCCCCGCCTTGAAGTTGTCCGGGGCGTTGGTCGTGGCCGCCGCGGTGGTCTCGGTCAGGCCGTAGCCCTCCAGCACCACCAGGCCGATGCCGCGGAAGAAGTGCGTCAGCCGCAGGCCCAGCGCGGCGCCGCCGGAGATGGCGTACCCGGTCTTGCCGCCCATGGCCGCGCGCAGCTTCGAGTAGACCAGCCTGTCGAACACCGCGTGCCTGATCTTGAGGCCCAGCCCGGCCTTGCCCTCGGCCTCGCTGTAGGCGATCGCGGTGGCCGCGGCGGCGTCGAAGATCTTGCCCTTGCCGTCGGCGTGCGCCTTCTGCCGGGCGCCGTTGTAGACCTTCTCCAGCACGTAGGGCACCGACAGGATGAACGTCGGCTGGAAGGTCGCCAGGTCGGGCAGCAGGTTCTTGGCGTCCGGGCCGTGGCCCATGGTGGTCTGCGAGTACACGCAGCCCACCTGCACCATCCGGCCGAAGACGTGCGCGATCGGCAGGAACAGCAGGGTGGAGGCGTCGCCGGGCATCCCGGTGCCCTTGAACAGCCGGGTCAGCACCTCGCCGCCGTAGCCGACCTCGGCGAAGAAGTTGTCGTGGGTCAGCGCCACGCCCTTGGGGTTGCCGGTGGTGCCGGAGGTGTAGATGATCGTGGCCAGGTCCGACGCGGACACCGCGGTCCGGCGCGCGTGCACCTCGGCCTCGTCGACGTCCTTGCCCGCCTCGACGATCTGCTCGACGGCACCGGTCTCGATCCGCCACACGTGCCGGAGCGTGGGCACGTCGTCGCGCACGTCGGCGACGCGCTTCTCGTGCTCCTCGGTCTCCACGACCGCCGCGACGCACCCGGAGTCGGACAGGATCCACTGGATCTGCTCGGCGGAGGAGGTCACGTAGATCGGCACCGGCACCGCGCCCGCGGCCCAGATGGCGAAGTCCAGCAGCGTCCACTCGTAGCGGGTGGCGGCGAGGATGGCGACCCGCTCGCCCGGGCCGATGCCCGAGCCGATCAGGCCCCTGGCCACCGCGGTCACCTCGTCGGCGAACGCCTTCGCGGTCACGTCCGCCCAGCCGCCGCCGGACTTGCGCTTGAACTGCACGTGCTCCGGGGTCTTGGTGGCGTTGGTGTACACCAGGTCGGCGAGTCCGCCCGCCTCTTCACGCTTGGCGACGGGCGGCACGGCGAACTCGCGCATGGTCTTCTCCTCCGAACGGCGCACGGCGGTCGACACCTGGTCACCACGGGTGCGCACCAGGCGGCTACCTGACAGTAACTTTGCCCGTATCTTGCCCGGAACTACTCCGAACGGCCAGAGTTCGCACTCAACTGATACCGACCTGCGTGACAAAACCGCCGTCGACCCCCGTCTCCCGGTGGACGAAGGCCCCGGCCGAGACCTGGGCGGTCTCGGTCGGGGCCCTCGATCCGGTCGACCTAGAAGGTCAACTTGACGCTGTCGATGTAACCGGTGTCACTGCTGTAGACGTCCTGGACCTTGAGCTTCCAGGTGCCGTTGGCCGGGGCCGCCGAGGCGTTGACGGTGTAGGTGGTGATCACGTTGTCGGCCGAGTCGCTGGAACTGGAGTTCTTCAGCCGGAACGCGGTGCCGTTCGGCGCGACCAGGTCGATCACCAGGTCACCGCGGTAGGTGTGCTTGATGTCCACGCCCACCGACAGCGCCGACGGGGCGTTGCCGGAGAGCCCGCTGACGGCGACGTCGCTGGTCACGGCCGCGCCCGCGTCGGTGATGGTCACGTTGTTGGCGTTCTCGAACACCTTGCCCACGGGCGGGGTCGTCGGCCCGCCGATGACCGCGGCCTGCTGGGCGATCGCCGCGGACAGGGCGCTGACCTGGGCGTACACGCCCGGGTAGTTCGGCCGGGCGCAACCCTGCCCGTAGGAGACGATGCCGACCTGGATCCAGTTGTTGCTCGCGTCGCGGCGCACCATCGGCCCACCGGAGTCGCCCTGGCAGGTGTCGACCCCGCCCTGCGGGTAGCCCGCGCAGATCTCCACCGCGGTCTTCATGCTCGGGTAGGCGGACTTGCAGCTCGCGTCGTCGACGAACGGCACGGTGGCCTTGAGCAGGTAGCGCTGCTGGGCGCCGCCCTCGGTCGCCGCACCCCAGCCGACGACGGTGAAGGTGCCGGAGTCGTAGGCGGTGCTGGTGGCCAGGGGAAGGGTCGCCGCGCCGGTGATCGGGGACGAGAGCTTGATCAGCGCCCAGTCGCCGCCCGCCGAGGTCGAGTAGCCCGGGTTGCGGTACACGTACGACGACGTCCGGGTCACCTTGCTGCTGCTCTGCAGGTCGACCACGCCGTAGGTGGCGGTGATGCTCGTGTTGTCACCCGTGCCGTTCACGCAGTGCGCGGCGGTCAGCACCAACTGGGTGGTGTACATCGCCCCGCCGCAGCCCATCGACAGCCGCACCATCCAGGGGAACTCGCCCTGCGCGGCCTGGGTGCCGCCGACGACCTGCGGGGTGATCGGCCCGTCGTCGGTGGGCGGTGCTGCGCTCGCGTGCGCCGCGGTCCCCGCAGCCAGGGTGGCGGCGCCCGCGGCGACCAACACCGCCCGGCGGAGCCTGCTGTACCACTTGCCCTCGGTCACTGTGTCTTCCTTTCCCGGACCCTGTCGGCAGGGAGGCCCGGTGCGTTGCGCTGTGGACTCCGTCGGTGCGGACTCCAGTGTGGACGGGATGGCACGGCCACGCCTCGGGCCCGGCGGAGCGGGCCCGAGGCGTGGCGGTGACCGGCGCCGGGTGCCCCCGGGGGTGCCGGTGTGGGTCTACAGCGTCGCGGCCTTCGCGGCGATCGCCGCGGACAGGGCGCTGACCTGGGCGTACACGCCCGGGTAGTTCGGCCGGGCGCAACCCTGCCCGTAGGAGACGATGCCGACCTGGATCCAGTTGTTGCTCGCGTCGCGGCGCACCATCGGCCCACCGGAGTCACCCTGACAGGTGTCGACCCCACCTTGCGGGTAGCCCGCGCAGATCTCCACCGCGGTCTTCATGCTGGGGTACGCCACCCGGCAGCTCGTGTCGCTGACGAACGGCACGTTCGCCTTGAGCAGGTAGCGCTGCTGGGCGCCGCCCTCGGTCGCCGAACCCCAGCCCATGACGGTGAACGTGCCGGAGTCGTAGGCGGTGCTGGTGGCCAGCGGCAGGGTCGCCGCCCCGGTGATGGGCGAGGCCAGCTTGATCAGCGCCCAGTCACCGCCGGTCGAGGTCGAGTAACCCGGGTTGCGGTACACGTAGGTCGACTTGCGGGTGATCCGGCTGCTGCTCTGCAGGTCGACCACCCCGTAGGTGGCGGTGATGCTGGAGTTGTTGCCGGTCCCGTTCACGCAGTGCGCGGCGGTGAGCACCAACTGGGTGGTGTACATCGCGCCACCGCAGCCCATCGACAGCCGCACCATCCAGGGGAACTCGCCCTGGGCGGCCCGGCTCCCGCCGACCACCTGCGGGCTGAACGTGCCGCCGTCCGACGGCGGCGGGGCCGCGCTCGCGTGCGCCGTCGTGCCCGCCGCCAGGGTGAGCGCGCCCGCGGCGACGAGCACCGCTCGGCGGATCCTGCTGTACCACTTGCCCTCGGTCACTGGTTCTTTCCTTTCCCGGGCCCGATCGGCAGGGGTGGCCCGGTGGTGTGGAGCGGACTCCGTGGGACGGATCTCCGTGGGGGTTGGAACGCCCCGGACCCGCGGCAGGGGTCAGCGGGCCCGGGGCGCGAGTCCTAGAAGGTGAGCTTGAAGCTGTCGACGTAACCGGTGTCGGAGCTGTAGACGTCCTGCACCTTGAGCCGCCAGGTGCCGTTGGCCGGGATCGCCGAGGCGTTGACGGTGTAGGTGGCGATGACGTTGTCGGCCGAATCCGACGAACTGGAGTTCTTCAACCGGAAGGTGGTCCCGTTGGGCGCCACCAGGTCGATCACCAGGTCACCGCGGTAGGTGTGCTTGATGTCCACGCCCACCGACAGCGCCGACGGGGCGTTGCCGGTGACCCCGCTGACGGCGAGGTTGCTGAACACCGCCGCACCCGCGTCGGTGATGGTCACGTTGGTGGCGTTCTCGAACACCTTGCCCGCCGGGGGAGGCGTGCCGTCGCAGGACAGGCCCGCCGCGCGCCGCGGGCAGTCCGCGTAGTCCAGCAGGTAGAACACCGCGTCCCGGTTGCGGGCGGTCTGGGCGGCGATCACCTCGTCGGGCGGGTAGAAGCCACCGAGGCCGCCGCCGCCCGAGGGGTACATCTCGAAGGTGTAGGCGTAGATCTTGTACTTGCCCCACAGGTAGTCGTCGATCGACCCGTCGGTGATGTAGAGGTCCGAGGACTGCTCGGGGGTGTAGCCGTTGGACGCCGCCATGGCCCGCCCGATGGTGGACAGCACCCGCTGGTCCTCCGCGGTCAGGTCCGGGGTGGTGTCGGCGGTGGTGTAGCCGTAGGGCCACAGCACCAGCTCGGAGTAGGTGTGGAAGTCGATGCCCGCGGTGATCTGCTGCTTGCCGCCGACCACCCGGCTCGCCAACCAGTTCTGCAACGCGGCCACCTCGGGGCTGCTCGCAGGCGACGGGCCGCGGTAGGTCTCACTGCTCGCGCTGCCGGAGGAACCGCCGCAGCAGCCCCACTTGAAGTCCCAGTTGCGGTTCAGGTCGGTGCCCACACTGGACGATCCCGGCGTCGGCTGCCGGTTCTTGCGCCACCCCGCGTACGACCCGGTGCTGATGTCGTACTCACCGCCGTCGGGGTTGACGTCCGGGATGATCCACACCTCGCGCGAGTCCACCAGCCCCTTGACCCGCGCGTCACCGGCGTACCCGTCGGTGAGGGTGCGGATCAGGTACAGCGCCATCTCGACGGTCAGGTGCTCCCGCGCGTGCTGGTGCGCGGTGAACAGCACCTCCGGCTCGTTCTCGTCGGTCCCGGCGTTGTCGGAGATCTTGATCGCGACGATGTCCCGGTTCTGGTACGACTTGCCGATCACCGTCTTGGTGATGATCCCCGGGTGGTCGGCCACCGCCTGGTTGATCTCCGCCGTCATCTCGGCGAAGTTGTGGTAGTTCGAGTCGGCACCCGGGAAGTCGTTGGGGGACACCGCTCCCCGGCTCTGCGCCAGCGGCGCGTCGGCCACCACGGTCAGCCCCAGCGCCCGGATCCGCGCCACCTCCTCCGGTGTCGCTGTCACCATCAACCGGCTGTCCTCGAAGCCGTACAGCGCGGCCCCGGTCGCCGCCACGGCGTTGCGCTGCTCAGCGGACCGGACCCCGCTGACCTGGTACTCGGCCGTCCCCCGACCGGGCTCCGGCTTGGCCCCGGCACCGACCGGGCTCATCGAACTGATCAGGGCGAGGGCGACCAGCGCCCCACCCACGACGGACAGGCGTTTGCGTCTCACGCGGCGGTTCCTCCTGCAGGGGGCGGCCGGGGCCGCCGGAGGTGGTCTTCAGTTGTGACCGGACCTGGCGCGGACGAACCCGAAGGTGCCCTCCCGCCCGACGCCCACCCGGTACTGGTCGAATAGTGACCGGTCGGTCGCGGCTGTCACAAGGCTGCACGCGGTGGGCGTCGTTCCCGTTTCATTCCCACTTCGGACGGGGATCGTGGCACGTCAGAGCGGGTGCCCGGCAATCTTTCACCCGTTTGCCGCTGACCCCGCCAACTCCGGTGCGGTCGGTGACGAACCCCCTCGGCGAATGTTTCAACGAGCCGCACCCGCCGCGAATGCCTATCGCCGGTCAGTCCTCATCAACCGTCGAGCGGAGCACTTCCCAAGCCAGAAGGGCGTCCTCTGCGGCATCGCCCGCTGCCGACCAGGCGTGGTGGCCGGGATCGTCGAGCACGTGAGCCTGTGCCGGTGAGCGTGCGCACAGGTTCAGCGGATGAGGTTCCGCAGCGCCGCACCCGTGTGGGAGCCGGACAGCGCCACGTCGGTGAGGTGCCGCAGGAAGGCGGTGTGCGCCCCGGTGGCGGCGGGTTCCTCCAGCAGGACATCGGTGCCGTGGTGTTCGATGTGGACGACCGGCGGGAAGTGGCCGACCTCCAAGACCCGGAACCCGGGCTCGCGGGCCACCCCGATGGGCAGCAGCCGGATCCGCTGCCCGTGGTTCTCCACCAGGTGCAGCAGTTGGTCGCGCATGGTCTCGGCCGAGACCGCCGGGTGGCTCAACGCGGACGGGTGCAGGAAGAACCGGCTGATCCGCAGCAGCGCCGGGTCGGCGCGACCCCGGTCCGACCCGATCGCCCGCTCGTAGGCCGGGGTGCGCAGCGGGCGGGGGATCAGCGCGGGGTCGAACCCGGTGATGCCGTCGGCCACCGCCTCCACGTCGCCGATCGGGTCGTCGCCGGTGCCGGGGTGCACCACCCACCCGGTCAGGTCGGTCGCCGCCGCCCGCCGGTAGAGCAGCGGCCGCCGGGCGGCGGGCACGTCGAGCACCGCGCACAACCCGCCGATCTCCAACGCGGTCGGCACCCGCCTGCCGGTCATCACCCGGTTCACCATCGCCGGGGACATCGACATCGCCGAGGCCAGTTCCCGGGTGGTGAACCCCCGCGCCACCCGGGCGCTGTCGAGTTCCCGCGCCAGCAGCAACCCGCGCAGGGTCTTCGCGCGGACACCGCTGTCGTCCGTTCCCGGTGGGGTCGTGGTGGGTGCTGACATCCGTGGTTCCTACCGTGAGTGGTCGATGTGCTGGTGGCTGACGGCGTAGTGCACCTTCACCACCGACACCCCGTCGTACGGGGAGTCGGCGGGAATGGCGAAGCCGCACGTGGGTATCGAACAGGTGAACCACGCACCATTTCCCCGCCTGTCCCGGCAAAGGTCGCAGAATGGGGACATCGGGGTCCGTAGGATGAAGTCCGGCGGGCCCGGCGGTTCGACGGCGGGGCTGCGGCCCAGCACCGGTCCTCTGCCCATTGCCGCCCCCTCCTGATCGGTTTCCCCTAATGTAGGCTCATTCCCGCAAGTGCGCTTGCGATTGCAAGTGCGGAAAAAGCACGAGGCAATTGCAGGTGCGGAAAGGAAGTCGTGTCCGGTCAGAGAAAGACACCGCAGGCGCGGGACAGAACCATAGGCGCCCAACTGCGGGCAGTGCGACTGGAGCAGACCACGCTGAACCTGGAGGCCGCCGCCAGGGCGGTCGGCTGGTCGGCGGCCACGCTCAGCCGAACGGAGAACGGCAAGCGCCACATCACCAGCGAGGACGTCTCCGCCGTGCTGGCGGTCTACGGCGTCCCGGTCGCGCAACGGGACGAGTTGATCGAAAGCGCCAGAGCAGGCGCCCAGGCAGGCTGGTGGTCTCGCCCGCTACCAGGGGTGGTGCCGGATCTCGGAACCCTGGCCAGCTACGAGTCCACAGCCACTGCGCTGACGGACTGGTCTCTGGCGGTGGTTCCCGGGCTGCTCCAGACCGAGCGCTACGCCGCAGGTTTCATGCTGGCCGACGGCGCTGTGCAGAAGGACGTTGAGACTCGATGGATGGCCCGCTTGCGACGGCAGCAAGTATTGCCCAGGGTCGACTACGTGGCGTTCATCCACGAGACTGCACTCCGAACTCCCTTCGGAGGCGTTGATGCGCTCAAGGAGCAACTTGCCCACCTGCTGGAGGCATCCCATCGGGGTCGCGGCGTGCGGGTTGTCCGGGAACATGTGCCGCACCGCGCACTGCTGCACTCCTGGCTGATGTTGCACTTCCCGCAAGCGGCCACGGTCCTCCACGTCGAGCTTTATCGAAGCGGTTTGTTCCTGCACGACTCTGAGGTTCGCGTCTATGAGGATGTGCGCTCAGAGCTGGATGACCTGGCACTTTCAGGTGCGGAAAGTCGCAGTATGATCGGGCGACTACTAGAAGGGTTGTGATCATGGAGTGGCGCAAGTCGTCCCGTTCGGGCAACGCTACCAACTGTGTTGAATTTCGGCAGGACCTCACGGCTGTTCGGGACAGCAAGCGACCCGGTGTGTCACTGCCGGTGTCCCGCGACGCCGTGCGCGAGCTGATCACCAAGCTCGCCCGCTAGCCCCGCAGCACCACCTGCTGTTCGGCGGGGATGGGACGCAGGACGCGTCGGTGCCCCATCCCCGCCGAACAGGGCCGCGCTTCACCCGGACAGCGGGTGTCCGTAACGGGCGGCAACGGGCAACATCTCGCAAAGGACCAGACCTGCGGATGAGCCAACCGAACAGCGCGGTCGACTTGACCGTCGAGATCAACCACGGCCAGGTCCACCTCTACGACGAGGCCCCCTGGGTTGACGATCCCGACAACAACGCCGTTCTGCGCGCACTGGACGACGCGCGGCAGTCCGGTCGTTTCGTCGGCGAGTCCAACGGCCTGGTCGATCTCGTGAGCCCGGCCCAGTGGAACTCCAACGCCCCCATGCGGGTCGAAGTCTGGCCACAAGAACCGCCCCCCGGCGACGACGAATGGGACCACGTGGTCGACATCGACCTCGACGCACCGAACGGCCGGTTGTGGTTCGAGGGCTCCGGAGGCCGCGACCCGATCCCCTGCGACGTCCCGCCCGGCAGGTACCGCGCCCGCGTCTCGGGACGCGGCTACACCGAGGTCGCCGCGGGCGTCGAGGGCGTGGACTCCTACCGACTCCGGTTGTGGCCACGAGGCCGAAAGACCGCACCGCTGGGCCGAAAAGCCTGGCACGGTTGGCGGGACGGCACGATCAACTGAACCCGACCACCGAAAGGGTTGTGATCATGGAGTGGCGTAAGTCTTCTCGTTCGGGCAGCGCGAGCAACTGTGTCGAGTTGCGGCAGGACCTCTCGGCTGTCCGGGACAGCAAGCGGCCTGGTGTGTCACTGCCGGTGTCCCGCGACGCCGTGCGCGAGCTGATCACCAAGCTCGCCCGCTAGTCGCCTCCGGTGCCCCCGTCCGACGGCGGGGGCACCGGAGTGTCGGGGCCACCCGGTGGGCGTCACCTGAGAACAGGAACGAGGGTCGGATGGCGACACGCACCAAGGGTGGCGTACTGCTGCCGGTGATCATCCTGGTTGCGGCCGTGGCCGTGTTCGGCGGTGACAAGGTCGTCGACACCATGACCGGCTTGTTCACCGGCGGCGGGAGGACGATCCTCGGCGAGGGGAACTCGCGGGTGATGGTCGCCACCGCCGCCGAGTCGGAGGCCAAGCAGTGTGAAACATCCCAGATGTTGGTCGACAGGTGGTGCGGAGACCTGCACGTTCTCCTTGTCGATGCCAACAAGATCCCCTTCATCGCGCGGAACACCCGACTCGCCTGGGAGTCCGGACACCCCGGGGTCCTCACCATGAACAGGGCCAAGCAGGACGAGAACCGCCGCATCGCGTGCCCGCGCAGTTTCTCCAAGAAATACGGTGGGCAGTGCGACGAATACCCCATGGCGTCAACAAGTGAAGGCGGGGGAGGTGCGCGTACCGAGGAGGTGCCCGGTCGGGAGAACAGTTGTCAGGGTGGGATGTACGGCGCTCAGTACCCCAAAGACGGGCAGCGGTTTCTTGTTGTCATCGTTCATCCTGATCGGATAGCGGCAGAGGCGTTTTCGGGAACGGACATCGCAAAGGACAAAGGACTGTGCTAGAAGAGAACGTCCCGCTTGACGACTTGGTGCGCAAATACGATTGGGTGAGAGAGATCGAAGCGTGGACCGTCGCGGTGATCTCCGACAGGACTACCGCGGACGTGGCTGCCGTCTACGGTGCCCGGGAGGACAGCCTGCTCGGCGACCACAGCTTCGGCCAGTTGGGTGGCCTGCAAGGTCAAGACCCGCTCACGCTCCGACACCACGTCCAAGTGTTCGAGCACGATCACCATGTCGTGACCGTCGAGAACAACGGGTGGAGCGGGAGTCACCCGGAGGTGGCTCGACGGTGCTCAACTGGAGGCGGACACTTCTTCAGCGTGTACTGGAACGTCAACGCGTTCGGACTCGTCACCGAAGCGAAAGACGGTGTGGTCACGGCACGGTTCGAAATGCTCTACCCCGTCGCGCCGAGTCAAGAACCAGGCGAGATTCGTCCGGCGTGGGCGATTGGTCCTGAGCTGGAAACGGCAGTGGCACGTCAAGCCTGTCTCGCGCTCATGGAACAACAGACCGGCGTGGCCTTCGATCCCTATTGGCTGGGGCAACAGTTTCCCACCTACCACATCTCCGAGTCCCATGTGCTGTATCCGGATGCGGATCATGGAATGGTGTAAGTCTTGTCGTTCGGGCAACGCGAGCAACTGTGTTGAGCTGCGGCAGGACCTCTCGGCTGTCCGGGACAGCAAGCGACCCGGTGTGTCGCTGCCGGTGGCCCGCGACGCCGTGCGCGAGCTGATCACCAAGCTCTGCCGCTAGTTCCCACCGGTGCTCAGGCCAGTGGCCTCGCGCCTACTGCCCCATGGTCACGAGGACGACCGTGTTGGTGTTCTTGGCCAGGTAGGCCGTCGCGGACCAGCCCTGGCCGCTGAAAGCCTCGTCGAGGGACTCGCCGGTCAGGAAGGGGCCTTCGGGGAGGTGGTCCTGGAGGCCCTCGACGACCGCCGGTGTGGTGGTGTCCTCCCGGGTGCCCTCGCTGATCTCGGCGACCACCGCCCCCGGGAGGGTGACGATCGCGTCGATCCAATACGTGGAGGGGCCGGGGACGCGGTCGTCGCCGAGGGTGCCGGACATCCACTCCGCTGTCTCCGCCTTGGTGAGCAGCGGGAAGCGCTTGGTGAGGGGTTCGAGGTCGGTGCGGAGTTCGCCGGTGCCCGACTTGGTGGGCATGGTGGTTCCCTTCTGCGGCTGGGTGCTGCCGCAGGCGGTCGTGGTCAGCAGCACGAGGGCTGCCGCGGTGAGTCGGCGGGTGGTGGGGGTCACCGGGCGCGGTTCCTTCCGGGTTCCCGGGGGTTGTCCGGTGTCGGGCCGCGGTCGCGGTCGGTGCCGCGGACCGTGCCGTCGTCGGGGGCGGGGCCGTCGGTGAGGCCCGCGGGTGGGTGGCCGAGTTCCCAGGTGATGGTCTTGGTCATGCTGCCGTGGGTGTCGAACGGTTTGGCCCAGCCTATTTCGGTGAAGCGGCCGTTGCCGTTGTCGGAGGCCCCGGTGGCGATGTCGGTTTGGCCCCGGTTGAAGTTGTAGCGGTCCTGGCCCTCGACGGTGACGACCATGGTGACCCTGTTGCCCTCGACCTTGACGTCGCCGTGGCTCCAGATCTGGTGGCCGCCGACGGCCTTCTGCCAGTTCTCGGTCTTCGGGTAGGGCTCCGCGCCGCTGGGGGCGCCGGTCATCGAGAAGTCGGTGCGGCCGGAGCGGATCAGCTCCTCCGCGGCCCGGGCGGCGCGGGTGACCTCCGAGTCCACGCTCTGGCGGATGCCGGAGTCCTCTTTGTACGCCTTCTCGTAGTCCCATTCCTTGGGCGCACCGGTGTTGGCCCAGTAGTGCTCGTACATCTCCGTCGCGTCGGGCATGAGGCCGAGGGCTTGCGCGCCGCGCAGCTGGGCCAGCCACTTCGCCTTCGCGAGGTGGTCGGAGAGCTCGGAGTCCGCGGAGTCGTAGGCGAAGTCCTCGTCGAACGTGAAGGTCGGCTTCTCCGGTGGACCGGTGTGGTACTTGCCGTCGGCCGTGGTGGTGACGTCGGCGTCGGCGAGGGTGGTGGCGCCGTGGTCGTCCACGGTGCCACCCGCGGCGGCGGCCAGGGCAGCGGCGAGGCGGGAGTCGACCTCGCCCGCGATCCCCAGCACCTGGCCCACGCGCTCGGCGAGGAGTTGGGCGGTGCGCGGGCGGTCCGGGTCGGCCGCGGCCGCGGGGTCGTCGTCGTGGACCGAGCCGTCCGGGCCGATGGTGAACCGGTTGGCCCTGGCGGTGGTCTCCAGCTCCTCCACCTGGCGGCGCAGGTCGTCCACGGCGTCGGCGGCGTCCTGCAGCGCCTTCTGCACGTGGGCGGCCTCGGCGACGATGTGCTCGGCGCGGTCGCGCAGCCCGCTGAGCGCACCGCGCGCGCCGGTGGCGTTCTCCCCGTGCCAGAACAGCGGGCCGAACGACATGTCGAGTTCGTCCTGGAGGCCCAGGATCTGCTCCTTGCGGCCGCGCACGGCCTGCGCAACCCCCTCCAGGGCTTCGGAGTTCCACGACCGCACGTCGGCGTAGGAGGTCATCCGCCCAGCCTGCCGAGGATGCCGCCCAGGACGTCGAAGTCCTCCGCCGCGGCCGACTCGTCCTCCTGGTAGCCATCGGCCGAGGTGGCGAGGTTGCCGCTGAACGCGGTGATGTCCGCCGACCAGCCGCGCAGCCGCTCGCCCCACGCGGTGGCCAGTGCCTGGGCCTGCCCCGCGGACGCCGAGCCCGGCATGGCCTCCGCGGCTGGGGCCACGGCCTCGCCCAGTCTGATCTGACCGGCTTGTTCCCCGGCGGAGCCCGCCGCCCTCGCCGCTTTGCGCAGGCCCTCGATGTCGACCTCGTAGCCGTCCACTGTCCCCCCCACGGATGCGTGAGGCGAGGATAAGGGGGCAAGCGAAAGCTGTCCGGCCTTCGCCTGCGAATCACCCGGATGGAGTTCCCGCTCCCGGGCGGGCGCGCGGGAAGTGGCGTCAGTGCGCCCGTTCCCAGAGCGGCAGGCGGAAGGCCGCGTAGGTGAACTTGCCGGTGATCTGCCCGGCGGTGTTGAAGTGGAAGACGTCCAAGCCGTGCCACTGCACGCGGCCGCTGTAGCGGATCCGGGCGAACCACCGCGGCCGGGTTGCCCGCCACGCGGTGACCACCGGTGGGCGACCGCGGTGATCCGGAAGCAGGCACAAGAGCATGATGTGGCCGTGGGTTCCTTGGAGACGACGGACGCGGTCCGGGGGCGGATGAGCAGGCAGCGCTCACGGGACACCGGGACCGAGATCGCGCTGCGGAAAGCGCTGCACGCCCTGGGTTTGCGCTACCGGGTGCACCGGCGGCCGGTGCGCGCGGTGCGCCGGGAGGCCGACGTGGTGTTCGGCCCGGTGAAGGTGGCGGTGTTCGTCGACGGGTGCTTCTGGCACGGCTGCCCGGAGCACGTGACCTGGCCGAAGAACAACGCCGACTTCTGGCGCTCGAAGATCGAGACCAACCGGTCCCGCGACCGCGACACCGACCGCAAGCTCGCCGACGACGGGTGGGCGGTCGTGCGGGTGTGGGAGCACGAGGACCCGCTCAGCGCCGCTCAGCGGGTGCGCGACCTCGTCGCCGAGCGGCGCTGAGCCAGGCGACCGCGGCGAGGGCGGCCACCAGCGCGCACACCCACGGCCACCCCGGCAGCGCCGTCGCCGCCCAGGAACCCGCCGCGCCGCCGAGGAAGGCGCAGGTCATGTAGGCCGTGTTGAGCCTGCTGCGGACCTGGGGGCCCAGCGCGAAGATCCGCACCTGGTTCGCCACCATCCCCGACTGCATGGCCACGTCCAGCAGCAACGTCCCCGCCACCACCGCGCCCAACCCCGCGACCCCGCCCAGCCCACCCAGGGCGAGCACCGCCGCGGCCACGAGCACCGCGCCGAAGCACACCGCGTTCACCGCGTCCGGCCCCCACCGGTCCGCGAACCGCCCCGCGACCGGCGTGCACAGCATCGTCACCGCGTTGACCAGCGCCAACGCCCCCACCGCCCGCGCGTCCAACCCGTAGCGCCCACCGGTCAGCAGGAGCGCCACGGCGGTCCACACCGCCGAGAACCCCCCGAACACGCACGCCTGGTTGAGGCATGACCGCCGCAGCGCCGCCTCCGCCCACAGCAACCGCACCGACTCCGCCACCAACGCCGGGTACCGCTGCCGCGACGGTGCCTCCGACGACGGCAGCAGCCGCGCCAGCACGACCGCGGCGACCGCGCACAGCCCCGCCGCCAGCAGGTACAGCGCGCGCCACCCCAGCCACTCGCCGAGCACCCCGCCGAACGCCCGGGACAGCAGCATCCCGCCGATCGACCCGCTGAGCACCGTGCCGGTCACCGCCCCGCGCCGCTCCGGGGCGACCATCCCGGCCACCATGGGCGCGACCAGCGGCGCCACCACCGTCGTCACCCCGGCCAGGCCGCCGCCGACGACCAGTGCGGGGAGGCTGGTGGCGGTGCCCGCCACCAGCAGGAACACCGAGGTCAGCCCGAGCAGCGCCACGACCAGGGTCCGGTACGGCACCCGGTCGCCCAGTGGCACCAGGAAGAAGATGCCGACCGCGTACCCGAGCTGGGCCACGGTCACCACCAGCGCGGCGGCCGTGGGCGACACCCCGAGCCCGGAGGCGACCAAGGGGCTCACGACCTGCGGGAAGTACAGGTTGCCGACGGCGATCCCGCAGGTCAGCGCGAGCACGAACACCAGGCGACCGGTCATCGCCGCCAGTGTCACCGGGGGAGACTGGGGACGGCAATCGAATACTCGACGTGACCGGGATCACGGCGAGTGGCTTCAACGTTCCGGTGCTCCCGCGGTGTTCCCCGGACGCACTCGATACTTCACGCGGAGAGGGGCCACGGTGCGCGAAAGCTTCGACCAGTTCGTGGCGGAACGGCTGGACCGCTTGCTGCGCTACGCGACGGCGATGACCTGCGACCGGCACCTGGCCCAGGACATCGTGCAGGAGGTGTTGCTCAGGGCGCAGCGCAGGTGGTCGCGCATCGGCGACATGGAGGCTTCCTACCTCTACGTCAAGAAGATGGTCACCAACGAGTACCTGTCCTGGCGCAGGCGCAAAGCGGCCCGGGACATCACCGCCACCCGAGCCGCCCTGGAAGCGGCGTCCGCGCCGGTCGGCGACTTCGCCCACGACTACGTGGAGCGCGACGCCATGCGAGCCCGGATAGCGGCCCTCCCGCGCAGACAGCGCGCGGCGATAGTCCTGCGCTACTACGAGGACTGCACCACGGCCCAGATCGCGCACGTCCTCGGCTGCACCGAAGGCACCGCCCGCAGCCACCTCTCCCACGCCCTGTCCACGCTCCGCGCCGACACCACCGCGACCGCATCGGAGGCCCTGCGATGACCGAGCACGAATCCCTGATCCGCCAGGCCATCGCCGCCGAAGCCGACCAGGCGGCGCACCCGGAGGCGGTGCTCGCCCGGCTGCGCAACGGCCACCACCGCCGCGCCTGGCCGACGTTCGCGGCCATCGCCGCCGCTGTGGTCGCCGTCGTGGCGGGCGCGGTGGTCCTGCCGTCCCTGCTGCGCAACGACAACGCAGGCACCGCCGCCCAGGTCGCCACCCAGCCGCCCCAGTCCCGCCAGACCCAGAACGTCCTCCTCGCGGGCAGCGACGCGAACGGCTACCTCGACACCGTCGTCCTGGTCCGGGTGGGCGCCGACGGCTCCCTGCGCGGGGTCTCCCTGCCGCGCGACGCGTACACCGCGGTCCCGGGCGCGGGGAACAAGAAGCTCAGCCACTCCTACAACGCCCTCTACACCCAGGCGAAGGAAAGCGGCGCCGACGACCAGACCGCCGCCACCGCGGGCCGCAACGGCCTGATCGCCACCGTCGAACACCTCACCGGCGTCCGCGCCGATCACGTCGCCATCGCCGACGTGGCGGGCTTCGCCGCCCTCGCCGACACCCTCGGCGGCGTCGAGGTCTGCCTCAACCGCGCCACCAAGGACCCCTACTCCGGCGCCGACTTCCAAGCGGGCCCCACCACCCTCACCGGCCAGCGCAGCCTCGCCTTCCTGCGCCAGCGCCACGGCCTCCCCAACGGCGACCTCGACCGCATCACCAGGGCACAGGTATTCCTCCGCAACCTCTCCACCAAGCTCCTGGCCGACGACACCCTCACGAACCTGAACGGCCTGGCGACCCTGGTGGACGCGGTGAACCGCACCGTCCGCACCGACCCGGGCTGGGACCTGATCGCCTTCGCGGCCACCCTCGTCGGCAGCACCCCCCTGGTCACCGCCACCATCCCCGTCGTCGGCGAGGTGGACACCGCCGACAGCGGCATGGCGCTGGAAGTGGACCCGGCGGCGGTGCAGCGGTTCACCGCGCAGCAGTTCGCCGTGCAGCCGCCCGCCCCGGAGGTCCCCATGACCGCCACTGCTCAGACCTCTTCCCAGTGCGTCAACTGAATGCGTGAGGAGGTCCCGGCCACTGGGGGGTGGTCGGGACCTCTTGCGCTGTGGGTGCGCTGAGCCTGTCCACAACCCTCTTGGCGCGCAGCGGTTTCTGACAGTCCCCCGTGGTGGACTTGTCGGAACCTACTGGAGAGGGGCGTGCGGTGTCGGAGGTCGAGCACGGTGCGGTGGGTGCTGTACTGCGGGCGTTCCTGGCGCAGGAGGGTGAGCTGCCCGCAGGCCGGGTGCTGACCCACGCGGTGATCGTGTTCCGCACCTACGAGGTCCGCGAGGACGGCCGGGCTGTCACCAGGCGGGGGCGGGTCTACCCGCTGGGGGAGATGGACGCCACCCTGGAGCGGGGGATGCTCGACGACGCGCTGTTCGACGCGCGCAGGGACCGGGGCAGGCCCGGCTAGTCGTCCTCGTGTTCCGGTTGGGCCCGTTGGACCTCGGTGTCGAGCGGGCTGAGCACGGGCTTCGCCTCCGCCAGACCCCGGAGCGCGCCCACCGTCAGGGGGAGCTTCTCCTCCGGCATGTGGGTGACCAGGTCGAGTGCCTGCTGGCGCAGCGCGGACGGCGTCTCCGTCACCGCGGGGAGGGGGCGGGGGGCGTAGCCCGCCAGCGCCAGGATGTCCGCCTGGGGGAGGCCGATCGCCCGGCCCGTTTTGACGATGTTCTTCGCCAGCGGGAAGGACTGGGTGCCGTTGTAGCGGAGTCCGCCGCGCTCGATGTTCTGCCAGGTGGTCTTGGAGACGTCCGCCACCTTGGCGGCCTCGGCGTGCGACAGCGTCCTGGCCAGCCTCCATTCTTCCAGGCTGCGGCCGAACGCCTGGAGTTTCGCCACATCCGGTCGGCCGGTCATGCCACGGATGATCTACCACCGCCGCCGGAGGGAAGGGTGGCAAAACTCCGAAAGCCAACTGTTGCCGACTATTGCTATACTATTGCCACAACGGCGGATCTTCTGTGATCGGTGAACGGTTGTTTCATGGTTGAAACCGTCGGCGGGCACAGGGAAGCCCGCCGCACGGATGTGCGGCGGGCTTCTGGGGAATTGTCAGAGAGTGGGCAGTGCCACGGACGCGGCGGCCAGAACCACAGCAAAAGTGACCATCAACAGGGCCATTCTCAGCGTGGTCGGCCAGCCTGCGCGGGCCACCCTGGCCAGGGTGGTCAGGCAGTGCGTGCGGACGTCAGTCACAGGACTCCTTTGACTCGAATGGTGATTCGGTGAAACAACGGCGTGGTTTCCTTCCCGGCCGTTGCCCATCGATAACCGAATTCGGTCGGCGGTGTCCTGTCGGTTGCGAAAAGCGGTGGGAAATCGTCGGTGAGCGGTCAGGTGGTCGTGTGCCGGGCGGCCAGTGCGCGGCTCGCGCGTTCGACCAGTACCTCCAGCGTGGCGCCCATGTGCTCGTGCAGCAGCGCCAGCGCCTTCCGCAGGTCCGCCGCGTGGACGCGTTCCATGATCTCGATGTGCTCGGCGATGGACCTCTCGATGCGGCCCTCGACGGTGAAGTCGTACATCCGCACGTGGCGGATGCGCCGGTTCACCCCGACCAGCGCCTCCACCAGCGCCGCGTTGCCCGACGCCGCGAGCAGGGTGGCGTGGTAGCGCTCGTCCTCCAGGACGAAGTCGGGGGTCGGGGGCGGTGGGGCGGCGCGGAGGGCGTACCAGTGCTCCAGTTCGGCCTCCAGCGCCGCCCGGTCGTGGCGGACGGTGGGGTTCTCCAGGGACCGGGTGATGCCGCGCAGTTCCACCGCGATGCGGACCTCGTACAGGTCCCGGATGCCGGGCATGTCCGGGACGACGATCGAGTAGCCGTAGTCCTGGCGCCGCACCAGGCCGTCGGCCATGAGGCGGGTCAGGGCCTCGCGGACGGGGGTCCGGGAGACCCCGAGGGCGCGGGCCAGTTTGGGTTCGGTGAACCGGTCCGCGACCGACCAGCGGGTGCTCAGCACCTCCTCCCGCAGTCGCAGGTACACCTGGTCGCGCAGGGAATCGGTCACGGCCTAGATCGCCATGGCGGTGCGGACGTGCTCGACGGCCCCGGGACCGCCGTCGCCGGTTGCGGTGACCCGGCCTGCCTCCAGGACGTAGTAGCGGTCGGCGGCGGAGAGGGCGAAGCCGATGTGCTGTTCCACCAGCAGCACCGACAGGCCGCCACCGGTCGCCAGGGTGCGGATGGTCTCCTCGATCTCGGCGACGACCGACGGCTGGATGCCCTCGGTGGGTTCGTCGAGGATGAGCAGGCGGGGTTGGGTGATCAGCGCCCTGGCGATGGCGAGCTGCTGGCGTTGACCGCCCGACAGCAGGCCCGCGCGCCTGCCCAGCATCGGGACCAGGGCGGGGAACATGTCCAGGGCCTCGCGGATCAGGCGCTTGCCGTCGCGGCGGGTGTCGGCGACCAGGCGCAGGTTGTCCTCCGCGGTGAGCTGCGGGAAGCACTGCTGGCCCTGCGGCACGTACGCCAGGCCGCGCTTGACCCGCTCGTTCGGCCGCATCCGCGTGACGTCCACACCGTCCAGCAGGATCTTCCCGGAGGTGGGGCGCAGCAGGCCCGCGGCGGCGCGCAGCAGGGTGGTCTTGCCCGCGCCGTTGTGGCCGGTGACGGCGACCACCGCCTCGGCCGGGACCGCCACGGTGGCGCCGTGGACGACGGTCGTGCGGCCGTAGCCGACGTGGACGTCGATCATCTCCAGCATCTACGACTGCACCTCCTCTGCGGGGGCCGCGTGCGCGCGGCCCAGGTAGACCTCTTGCACCCGCGGGTCGGCCTGCACCTCGGCGACCGTGCCCTCGCTGAGCACCCGCCCGGCGTGCAGCACGGTGACCGAGGTGGCGAACGAGCGCATGAAGTCCATGTCGTGCTCGACCACCACCACCGTGCGCTCCGCGCCGATCCGCCGCAGCAACTGCCCGGTCTCGTCGCGCTCGTGGGCGCTCATGCCCGCGACCGGTTCGTCCAGCAGCAGCACCCGCGCGTTCTGCACCAGCAGCATCCCGATCTCCAGCCACTGCTTCTGCCCGTGCGCGAGCACCCCGGCCTGCTTGTCCCGCAGGTCGCCCAGCCCGATGATCTCCAGCGCCTCCTCGACCTCCTCCGGCACCGCCGACCGCCTGCGCAGCAGCGTCAGCGGCCCGCGACCGGCGCCCGCGGCGATGTCGAGGTTCTGCAACACGGTCAGCTCCTCGAACACGCTGG
The DNA here is from genome assembly GCF_021056305.1 of Actinokineospora sp. PR83. Lineage (NCBI taxonomy): Bacteria > Bacillati > Actinomycetota > Actinomycetes > Pseudonocardiales > Pseudonocardiaceae > Actinokineospora > Actinokineospora sp. PR83. The sequence continues at coordinate 58,537 of NZ_JAJCXD010000044.1, read as the reverse complement.
CCGTCTGGAAGGTGCGGCCGACACCCAGCCGGGCGATCTTGTGCACCTTCTGGTTCAGCAACTGGGTCGCGCCGAAGGTGGCCGACCCGGACGCCGCGACCAAGCCGGTGATGGCGTCCACCAGGGTCGTCTTGCCCGCGCCGTTGGGTCCGATGAGGAACCGCAGGTCGCCCTGCAACACCGTCATGGACACGCTGTCGACGGCCACGAACCCGTCGAAGGTGACCCGGACGTCGGTCAGCTCCAGGTAGTCGCCGTTCACGCCGTCTTCTCCTTGCGCCGGTTGAGGAGCGCGCCCACACCCGCGAACCCGCGCGGGAGGAACGCCACCACGAGCACGAACATGGCCCCCTGGAAGTAGGTCCAGAACGACGGGAAGCTCTCCGACAGCGACGTCTGCGCCCACGCCACCGCGATGGCCCCGACGACCGGCCCGAACAGCGTCGACCGCCCGCCGATGGCCACCCCGATCAGGAACGCGATGGACGGCACCACGCCCACGCTGGCCGGGGAGATGATCCCGACGATCGGCACGAACAGCGCCCCCGCGATCCCCGCCATGGCCGCGGCCACCACGTACGCCACGATCTTGATGTTGGCCGGGTCGTAGCCGAGGAAGCGCACCCGCTCCTCCTGGTCGCGCACCGCGATCAGCAGTTCGCCGTAGCGGGAGCGGTAGAGCTGCCAGACCACCAGCACCATCAGCAGCAGGGTGGCCGAGGCGATGTAGAACAGCATCCGCTTGTTCACCGGGTCGTAGAGGTTGAACCCGAAGAACGACTTGAAGCCGTTGAGCCCGTTGGTGCCGCCGATCGTGGCCTGCTGCCCGACGAGCAGGATCGCGAACGCCGCCGCCAGCGCCTGGGACAGGATCGCGAAGTACGCCCCGCGCACCCGGCGTCGGAAGATCGCCGCACCCAGGCCGAACGCGACCAGCGCCGGGATGGCCACGATGGCGACGACGGTGAAGACCGGCGAGCGGAACGGTTCCCACCAGCCGGGGACCTCGCCGCTGCCGTAGAGCTTCATGAAGTCCGGCACCCCACCCGCCCCCGCGTCGGCGAGCTTGAGGTGCATGGCCATCACGTACGCGCCGAGGCCGAAGAACACGCCCTGCCCCAGCGTCAGCATCCCGCCGCGGCCCCAGGCCAGGCCGATGCCCACGGCCACGATCGCGTAGCAGACGAACCGGCCCAGCAGCGCCAGCCGGAAGTCCGACAGCACCGCCGGGGCCAGCACCAGCAGCGCCAGGCCCAGGGCGATGAACCCGATGGCCGTGGGCAGCTCGCTCTTGCGCTTCGCCCTGGCGGGCGGGGGAGCGGTCTCGGTCTTGTCCTCGATCGTTGTCATGCCAGGCTCCTCGTCCGGATGCTGAAGATGCCCTGCGGCCGGATCTGCAAGAACACGACGATGACCGCGAAGACGGCCACCTTCGCGATGCTCGCCGTGGTGGAGTACTCGAACGTCGCCTGCAGGATGCCCAGGCCGAACGCGGCGATCACGGTGCCCTTGATCTGCCCGATGCCGCCCGCGACGACCACCAGGAACGCGTCGACGATGTAGTTGGTGCCCAGGGTCGGGCCGGTGGAACCGAGCAGGGTCAGCGCCACCCCGGCGATCCCGGCGAGCCCGGAGCCGATGAAGAAGGTGAGCCGGTCGGTGCCGCGGGTGGAGATGCCCGCGGTCTCGGCCAGGTCGCGGTTCTGCACGACACCGCGGATGCGCCTGCCCAGCGGGGTCTTGGTGAGCACCAGCGCCAGCCCGCCGACCGCCACCACCGACAGCACCAGGATGAACAGCCGCGACGCGGGCACCTCCGCCACGCCCAGGTCGACGCTGCCGGAGAGCCACGACGGCGAGCGGACGTCGACGTTCGGGGCGCCGAACACGTCGCGGGCGACCTGTTGCAGGATCAGCGCCACGCCCCAGGTGACCAGGAGCGTGTCCAGCGGCCGGTTGTACATGCGGTGGATGAGGGTCAGTTCCAGCAGCAGCCCGAGCAGGCCGCCGATGAGGAACCCGAGGGGGATCGACACCACGAGCGCGATCCCGGCGTCGGCGATGACGCCCTGCACGACGAACGCGGTGTAGGCGCCCGCCATCATGAACTCGCCGTGGGCCATGTTGATCACGCCCATCTGGCCGAAGGTGAGCGCGAGCCCGAGTGCCGCGAGCAGCAGCACCGACCCGAGCGACAGACCCGCGAAGAGCTGTCCGAACAGGGCTTCCATTGCCGGTGTTTCCCTTCTGGTGCAGGGGTTGCGCCGGGTCGCGCCCGGGAGCGCGACCCGGCGGCGGGATCAGCTCGACAGGCCCGCGGCCCAGGGGTAGCCCTTGAGGAAGGGGTCCGGCTCGATCGGCTGCGGCGAACTCCACTCGGTGTGGATCAGGCCGTCGGCGCCCACCTTGCCGATCAGCGCCGTCTTGGCGATGTGGTGGTTCTCGCCGTTGACGGTCACCTTGCCCTCGGGGGCGTCGTAGGCGGTCCCGCCCGCGGCCTTCTTGACGTCGTCGGGGGCGAAGGACTTGGCCTTGTCGACCATCGCCGCCCACAGGAACAGCGAGGTGTAGGAAGCCTCCATCGGGTCGGAGGTGACCCGGTTGGTGCCGTACTTGGCCTTGAACGCCTCGACGAACGACTTGTTCACCGGCGAGTCGACGGTCTGGTAGTAGTTCCACGCGGTGAGCTGGCCGACGAGGTTGTCGACACCGACGCCGCCGACCTCCTCCTCCGCGATCGACACCGACACCACGGGCATGGCGTCGGCGGTCAGGCCCGCGTTCTTGTACTCCTTGAAGAACGCCACGTTGGAGTCGCCGTTGAGGGTGTTGAACACCGCCCCGGCGCCCGCGCCCTTGACCTTGTTGACGATCGTGGCGAAGTCGGTGTGCCCGAGCGGGGCGTACTCCTCGCCCTTGACCTCGATGCCGTTGGCCTTGGCGTAGGCGTTGATGATCTTGTTGGCGGTGCGCGGGAAGACGTAGTCCGACCCGACCAGGAAGAGGGACTTGACGCCCTTCTCCTTGAGGTAGTCCAGCGCCGGGACGATCTGCTGGTTGGTGGTGGCGCCGGTGTAGAAGATGTTCGGCGAGGACTCCAGGCCCTCGTACTGCACCGGGTAGAACAACAGGGCGTTGGCGCCCTCGAACACCGGCAGCATCGCCTTGCGCGACGAGGACGTCCAGCCGCCGAACACCGCGGCCACGCAGTCCGAGCTGATGAGCTTGTTGGCCTTCTCGGCGAAGACAGTCGGTTCCGAGGCCCCGTCCTCGGTCACGATCTGGAGCTTCTTGCCGTTGACCCCGCCCTTGGCGTTGATCTGCTCCGCGGCCAGGTTCAGCGAGTCGTTGACCGTCTTCTCGCTGATGGCCATGGTGCCCGACAGCGAGTTCAGGAAACCGATCTTGACCGTGTCACCTGAGGTGTCCACGCAGGACGCGCCGGAGCCACCGGATGCGGTGTCGCCGGTGCGGCTGCCGCAGGCGGAGGCGCCCAGCGCCGCGATGGACAGCAGGGCGGCGAAGCGGACGAGGCGTCTGGGGGGTGTGCGCACGGGGAGCCTTTCGGGGAGTTCTTGCGTCTCGGGACGATCCGCGGACCGGGGTTCCGGGTGGCTGCGGGACGGCGTGGCCGGACGGTCCTGGTCGCGTGCGCCCCGATCGGCGACGAGCACGGTGTCGAACACCCCGCACCTCCCGCGTGACCTGCTGTATCCAGGACTGTCGACCGGTCTGTGTGCGACCGGTGCCAGCGGGAAAGCTAAGGAAGTGGTGTTTCCGGTCCGGCCTCGGTTGATGACGCGGACGTGTCCCGGTGTAACGGGGACGGCTGGTCTCCCGTAACACGACACGCCGGTGCCCGGGGCGCCCCCGTTGTCAAGGGTCCCCGGGCACCGGAAGGTCCTCAGATGGCCGCGGCCAGCCGGGTCCCCTGGTCGATGGCGCGCTTGGCGTCCAGCTCGCCCGCGTGGTCCGCGCCGCCGATGAGGTGGGTGGTGGTGCCCGCCGCGCGCAGGGCCTCGGCGAGGTCGCGCACCGGCTCCTGCCCCGCGCACACCACCACCGTGTCCACGGCCAGGGTGCGCGCCCCGCCGCGGTCCTTGCCGAAGGTGATGTGCAGGCCGTTGTCGTCGATGCGCTCGTAGTTGACCCCGCTGAGCTGCTCGACGCCCTTGGCCTTGAGCGCGGCCCGGTGGACCCAGCCGGTGGTCTTGCCCAGGGTCACCCCGATCCGGCCCTCCTTGCGCTGCAACAGGTAGACCTGGCGGGCGGGCGCGGCGGGGGTGGCTTCCACCAGGCTGCCGGACTCGCCGACACCCCACTCCGCCGCCCACGGGGTGTCGGTGTGCGTCAGGAACTCGCTGACGTCGACGCCGATGCCGCCCGCACCGATCACCGCCACCCGCGCCCCGACCGGCCTGCCGTGCCGCACGACGTCCACGTAGGACAGCACCGAGGGGTGGTCGATGCCCGGGATCGCGGGCACCCGCGGCGCCACGCCGGTCGCCAGCACCACCTCGTCGTACCCGCCGCCGACCAGCCGCTGCGCGTCCACCCGCGTCGACAGGTGCACCTTCACCCCGGTCAGCTCCAACTGGCGGGTGTAGTAGCGGATGGTCTCGGCGAACTCCTCCTTGCCCGGGATGCGCCGGGCGATGTCGAACTGCCCGCCCACCTCCGCCGCCGCCTCGAACAGGTCGACGTCGTGCCCGCGCCCGCCCAGCGCCACCGCCGCCGACAACCCCGCCGGACCGGCGCCCACCACCGCCACCCGCTTGGCGCGGCGGGTGGGCGACAGCGTCAGCACGGTCTCGCGGGCCGCCCGCGGGTTGACCATGCAGCTCGCCTTGCGGTTGGCGAAGACGTGGTCGAGGCAGGCCTGGTTGCAGGCGATGCAGGTGTTGATCTCGTCGTCGCGGCCCTCGGCGGCCTTGCGCACCCACTCCGGGTCGGCCAGGAACGGCCGCGCCATCGACACCAGGTCGGCGTCCCCGCGGGCCAGCACCTCCTCGGCGACCTGCGGCATGTTGATCCGGTTCGAGGTCACCACCGGGATCGACACGTGCGGCCGGAACGCGGCGGTGACCGAGGTGAACGCCGCGCGCGGCACCGAGGTCACGATGGTCGGCACCCGGGCCTCGTGCCAGCCGATACCGGTGTTGATGATCGTCGCCCCCGCCGCCTCGACCTCCTGGCCCAGGGCGACGATCTCCTCCCAGGTCTGCCCCTCGGGCACGAACTCGGCCATCGACAGCCGGTAGACGATGATGAAGTCCGGTCCCACCGCCGCCCGCGCCCGCCGCACGACCTCCACCGCCAGCCGCCGCCGGTTCTCCGGCGACCCGCCCCACCGGTCGGTCCGCCTGTTGGTGCGCGGGGCGAGGAACTGGTTGATGAAGTACCCCTCCGACCCCATGATCTCGACCCCGTCGTACCCGGCCTCGCGGGCGAGCACGGTGCAGCGCACGAACGCGTCGACCTGCGCCCGCACGCCCCGGTCGGACAGCGCGCGCGGGGTGAACGGGTTGATCGGCGCCTTGATCGCCGACGCGGAGACGCTGAACGGGTGGTAGGCGTAGCGGCCCGCGTGCAGCACCTGCAACGCGATCTTGCCGCCCGCCTCGTGCACGGCCCCGGTGACCTCCCGGTGCCGGACCGCCTCCGCGGGGGTGGTCAGCTTCGAGGCGAACGGCGAGAGCCACCCGGCCCGGTTCGGCGCGAACCCGCCGGTCACCATCAGGCCGACCCCGCCGCGCGCCCGCTCGGCGAAGTACGCGGCGAGCTTGGGGATGTCCCTGGCCCGGTCCTCCAGGCCGGTGTGCATGGAGCCCATCACGACCCGGTTGCGCAGGGTGGTGAAGCCCAGGTCGAGCGGGGACAGCAGGGTGGGGTACTCGCTCATCGCGCGCCTCTCTCCAGGGCTTGCAACACTTCCGTGCACCACGAGACGAACCCGTGCTCGGCGCTGATCCCCCCGCGCAGCACCAGGTACTGGTGCAGAGCCGGGCCGCGCAGCGCGTCGGCGTCGGGGAAGTCGCGGGCCTCGATCCCCCGGTAGACCGCCAGCCGCTCGGCGTGCCGGTCCCGGTGCCGCGCCACCTCTTTCAGCAGCGCGTCCAGGTCGCCGTGCGCGGCGCCGCGGATCTTCACCGCGAGGTCGTCGCGCATCTCCGAGGGTTCGCCGGGCTCGGCCAGCCACCGGGCCAGCTCGGCCCGCCCGGTGTCGCTGACGGTGTAGACCTTCTTGTCCGGCTTCCCGTCCTGCGGCACGTGCTCGACGGTGACCCAACCGGCGTCGTCCATCCGCTTGAGCACCCGGTAGATCTGCTGGTGGGTGGCCCGCCAGAAGAACCCGATCGACTTGTCGAAGCGCCGGGTCAGCTCGTAGCCGGAGCCGACCCGCTCCCCGAGCGACACCAGGATCGCGTGCTCCAACGCCATGCGCCCGAGGCTACTTATGCAACGAAGTGCAATGCAACTAGTTGCCTAGGTGATCCGCGACGCGCTCCGCGACCGCCCGCGCCAGCACCGGCGGCACCGCGTTCCCGATCTGCCGGGCGATCTCGATCTTCGTCCCGCACCACCGGAAGTCGTCCGGGAACGTCTGCAACCGCGCCGCCTCCCGGTGCGTGATCGGCCGGTGGTGCTCCGGGTGCAGGTACCGCCCCTTCTCCGGCTTGTAGAACTCGGTGCGGATGGTCAACGAGGGCTCGTCCCACCGCATCCGCCCCATGACGTCGGTCGTCCCGGTCTTCTTCTCCCGCCAACACCGGGGCAGCAACTCGTCCGGCAGGTCGAACCGCCCACCCCCGGGCGGGACCGCCCGGTACCGCGCCAGCGACAGCGCCGTCGGGTTGCGGCCCAGGTGCAACTCGTCCGCGCGGAAGCACCCGGGCACCCGCCTGCCGAACACCTCGGTCACCCGCTCCGGCAGCGAGGTCGACACGGGCACCTCGGGCAGGTCCGCGATGGCCGTCTTGACCCCGTTCCAGTGCCCCTTCGGGTGCGTGGGCTCCGGCAGCGCGACCGCCCCCACCCGCGACCCGACCACGAACGCCCGCTTCCGCCGCTGCGGCACCCCGAAGTCCGCGGCGAGCAACAACCCCCAGGTCAGGGTGTACCCGCTGGCCGCGGCCTCCCGGGCCAGCAACCCGAACTCGGCGGACCCCAGGAACCGGTCGACGTTCTCGATCACGAACACCCGGGGCCGCGCCCGGTGCACGAACCGGAAGTACTCCTTCCACAGCGCGTTCCGCGGATCGTCCACGTCCCGCGACCCCAGGCTGGAGAACCCCTGGCACGGCGGCCCGCCGATGATCACATCCGCCTCCGGGACCTCCCCGACCCCGGCGATGTCCCCCCAGTGCACGTGCCCGGCCCCGAAGTTCGCCGCGTAGGTGGCCGCCGCCGCCAGGTCGTGCTCGACCGCCAACACCGGCTCGAAGCCCGAGCGGAACCCCTCGCTCAGCCCACCGCAGCCCGCGAACAGGTCGATCACCGAATACCCCACACCCGTCAGGCTAGCCGGCCCCACCCCCACCACCCCGGCTCGCTCACCGACGACACGATTCCCGTTGGACCCCGCCCACCCCGGTCGCCCAGACTGGCCGGTCGTGCGCACCCCGTCGACCACCGCGCTGGTCCTCGTCACCGGCATCGGGCCGTTCGCCACCGACGCCTACATCGCCGGGTTGCCCGGGCTGCGCGCCGACCTGGGCACCAGCGCCACCGTCGCCCAGTTGACCCTGACCGCGTTCATCGTCGGTGTCGCCGTGGGGCAGTTGGTGCTCGGGCCGGTCAGCGACGCCACCGGCAGGCGGCGGGTCCTGCTCGGCGGCGCCGCCGTGTTCACCGCGCTCTCCCTGGTCTGCGCCGTCGCGCCCAGTGGGCCCGTGCTGGTGGCCGTGCGGTTGGTGCAGGGGGTCGCGGCGGGTGGGGGAGTGGTGGTCGGGCGGGCGGTGGTGACCGACGCGTACCGGGGGGACGCGGCGGCGCGGGTGTTCGGGACGCTGGCCTCGATCACCTTCCTGGGGCCGGTCGTGGCGCCGGTGGCCGGTGGGGTGCTGCTGGGGTTCGGCGGGTGGCGGGTGGTGTTCCTCGCCCTCGCCGGGCTGGGCGCCGCCATGACCGCCGCGGTGGCACTGGGGGTGCGCGAGACGCTGCCGGTCGAGCGCAGGCAGCCGCCCGGGTTCGCCGAGGTGGGGCGGCGGATGGCCGACCTGGTGGCGGACTGGGCGTTCCTGCGGCACGTGCTGGTCTACGCCGTGTCCGCCGCCGGGTTCTTCACCTACATCGGCGGCTCCGCGTTCGTCCTGCAGACGACCTTCGGCATCGGCCCCGACCGGTACTCGCTGGTCTTCGCCTCCAACGCCGCCGCGATGGCGGTGACCGGGCTCGCCTTCCGGCTCCTGATCACCCGGGTCGGCGCGAGCGGGCTGCGCGCGGTGGGGCTCACCGCCTCCACCCTCGCCGCGGCGGGGCTGCTGGTCGCCGACGGGCTGCCCGCCACCTGGGCGCTGCTGTGCGTCGTGGTCGGCGGGACCGGGCTGACCGTGCCCGCCACCACCGTCCTCGCCCAGGAAGCCGGGCGCCGCTCGGCGGGCGCGGCTGCCGCGGTGCAGGGCGGGCTCGGGTTCCTCGTCGGCGCCCTGGTCACCCCGCTCACCGGGTTCATCGGGTACGGCTCGACCCGGCCCATGGCGGTGGCGATGACCTGTTTCTACGGAGTCGCGTTCGTCCTGATGGCGGTCGCGGTACGCTCGCGCGGTATGGCTTCCGGGGGGAGGAACGGGCCGCGATGAAGACGCCCGACGAGTGGCTGCGCGATTTCGAGACGCGGGTGGCCGACGCGCGCGAGCGGTCGGTCCGGTTGCAGGAGGGGCTGGCCCAGGCCGACGGCGCGGCGTCCTCGGCGGATGGTGCGATCGCCGTGCGGGTGTCGCCGAACGGCGCGTTGCAGGACATCCGGCTCGGCCAGGCGTGCGCCGGGCGCTCCCCGGAGCGGCTGGCCGCGGAGATCATGGCCGTCGCCCGCCAGGCCCAGCGCGCCGCCGCGGCCAAGGTCGTCGAGGCGTTCGAGGCCGTCGGCGAGGGCGGGTCCGACACCCTCCGGGTGATCACCGACTACCTGCCGCCGCCCGAGGGCGACGACGACACCACCACCCCGCCGCCGTCCCCGCTGGACGACGACGGGGACTTCAGCGACGACTCCATCCTGCGTCGCGGCCGTCGCTGACCGGGGGGTCCGCACATCGTGAGTGAAGAACAGTCCACGACCACCTGGTCCACCGGGGCGGGCGCCGTCGACAGCGTGGCGGGGTTCGTCGACTCGCTGACCGCCGACGCCGAGGGGGAGGGGCCCGACGTCATCGACGTGGCCCTGGGCGGCGCGGGCGCCGTGGTCGACGTGGTGTCGTCGCTGGCCAACCCGCTGTCGGCGGTCGCCTCCGCGGGCGTGGGCTGGCTGCTCGAACACGTCGACTTCCTGCGCGAGCCGCTCGACGCCCTGCTGGGCGACCCCGACGAGATCAACGCCAACGTCGACCAGCTCAAGCAGGCGGCGCTGGAGATGAAGGTGATCGCCCAGGAGCACCGCGAGGACCTCGGCTCCGCCGCGGACTGGGGCGGCGAGTCCGGCGAGGCGTTCCACGGCAGCATGGACCGGTTGGCCGCCGAGTTCGAGGCCCTGGGCAAGACGATGGACGGCACGGCCTCGATCTACGCGCTGTCGGGGATGCTGGTGTGCGAACTGCGCTCGCTGGTGTTCGGCTGGATCTCCGACCTCATCGGCGAACTGGTCGCGGGCGCCCTCATCGCCGCCGCCTCCGCCGCCCCGACCTTCGGCGGCTCGATCGCCGCGTACGCCGGGTACGCGGGCGTCCGCGGCGCCACCATGGCCACGAAGATCGCGGGCAGGCTGGGCAAGCTCGGCTCGGCCATGGGCCGGATGGGCGGCAGGCTCACCGAGCTGGGCGCCAAGATGGACGAGCTGGCCAAGGGCCTGGAGCGCTTCGGCACGGTCGTCGAGGTGGGCGGCTACGCCAAGGGCGCCTACGACGCCGCCCAGCCGTACGACGTGCCGCCCCGGTCCTGATGCCGGAACCCGAGGTCCACCACGTGCCGCCGGTGGACGAGGAGCGGATCGAGACGGCCGCGGTGCCCCGCGGGAGGGACACGGGGCAGCCGCACGGCAGGCAGCGCGTGGTCGGCCTGTACGCCGGGTTCGCCGCCGGTGAGGCCGCCGCGGGCGGCGACGGCACGCTCACCGCCGCCCTGCTGCACGCCACCGACGCACTGGTCCGCGCCGCCGCCGACCGGTCGGACGCCGTCCGCGAGGCCGCCGTCGTGCGCCCGCCGGGCTGGCTGGACCCGTTGGCGCCCAAGGCGAACGCGGGCACCGAGGTCGCCGCGGTGCTGGCGGGTGTGGCCGCGGGCGTCGAGCGGGACCTGCGCGACGACCTGTGGGTCGGCTGGATCAGCGAGGTCGTCGACCGGGTGCTGGCCCGCCAGGACCAAGCCCTGCACACCGCCATCGGCGACCTGCACCCGACGATCGTCGAACTGCGCGGAACCCCGTTGCAGCAGCAGCTCGCCGAGGTGTCGACGACCTGGGAGCGGGCGCTGCTGATCGCGGCCCAGCTCGACCACGACCCGGCCGCCGCCCTCGCCGCACCCGGCGACCCGCTCACCGGTGCGCTCGTCGGTGCCCTGGTCGGCGCCCGGCACGGCGCACCCGCGATGCCGCCGACCCCGACCCGCGACCTGCTGGAGTGCGTGGCGGACACCGCGCACACCGCGTTCGACCCCGCGCTCGCGCCCACCCCCGACGTTCCCGGGGCGCCGTGGTGGCAGCCGGTCGCGGACCCCGAGTGGGACTTGGCGGCGTTCCCGGACTTGCCCGAGGCCGCTGTCCTCGGGTACGTCACGAACCAGGGCTTCCAGTGGAACGCCGCCCACCTGCCCGGTCCACAGTGGATCGGGCTGCCGCGGCCGGAGACGCCCGCGGAGAAGGCCATCGCCTACCACCGCTGCGGCTGGTTCCCCACCACCGAACCATTGCTGGACACCACCGTCCTGGTCGTCGAGGCGAGCGACCCGGCGCAGCCGTGGATCCGCGCGTTCAGCGCGTGGCGGCAACTGCCACCGGACACCCGCGCCTGGCGGGAGCTGCGCCTGCGCGACCTGCAAACGATCGCGGACCGGGAGGTCCTGGTCGACGACACGTACTCCTTCACCCCGGAACACGGGCTCGCGCACGACGGCCCACCCGGCGTGGAGGTCGTCTCCCCCGAGGTCGACGACGCCAACCGCGACGCCCTCGCGGAGCGGCTGACCGCGTTCGGCGCCACCGACCCGGTCCACGCCGCCGACCTGGCCGGGGAACAGGTCGGACAGTGGCTCGACGGCGTGCGCGCCAACGGGTTCTCGGTCACCCACGGCGAGTTCACCCGGGTGTGGACCGTGCTCGGCTGGGTCGCCGCCGACCGCCCCGGCTCACCGCCCCCGGGCGCGCGGGCGTGGTGGGACGCGACCGGCGAGCGGGTGTGGGAGGCGCCGACGTTCGGCAAGCACCCGCCCCGGCAGCACCCGGACGCGGCGCACGCCTGGCACCGGGTGGTGGGCGCCTACCTGGGGTTCGCCGCGGGCGAGGTCGCCGCGGGCGGCGACGGCACGCTCACCGCCGGGCTGCTGCACGCCACCGACGCCCTGCTGCGCGAACTGGCCGGGAACAACCCCGAACTGAGCCCGTCCGGCGACGGGACGACCCGCCCGGCCGGGTGGCTGGACCGCTGGGTCGCCCCGGTCGAGCCGGTGGCCGAGGCCCGCGCGCTGGTCGCCGCCGTCGCCTCCGACCTGGGCGCGGTCCTGCTCGGGGACCGGTGGGCACCCGACCTGAGCCCGGTCCTGGAGCGCGCGCTGCACCGGCACGCCCCGGCTACGCACCTGCTGCTGGCCGAGTCCGGCGGGTTCGGGCACCTGCTGGACCTGCGCGACCAGCGGCACGTGCCGGTCCACGCGCACCTGCCCGACCTGGCACCGCGCGAGCAGGCGCTGCTGATCGCGGCCGTGCTCGGCCACGACCAGGGCGCCGCCCTCGCCGCCGCACCCGACCCGGTCGTCGGGGCGGTCGTCGGCGCGCTGGTCGGCGCCCGCCACGGCGCCCCCGGCCTGCCCCCGGTCGCTTCCGCCGACCTGCTGGAGTGCCTGGCCACCGAGGTCCACGCGGTGCTCGCCCTGGCGCAGCCGTGGACGCCGGGCGTGCCCCGGTCCTGGCCGGACCCGCTGCCGGACGGCACGGTGGTCGACCAGGAGTGGGACAGCGCGGTGTTCGGACCGGCGCCGGAGGCCGCGGTGCTCGGGTGGCGGCGCGGCGACGACGTCAAGCGCAACCCGCGGTACCTCCCCGGCCCGTCGTGGCACGGCGCCCCGCCCCCGGACACCCTCGGCGACACGGTGCTCGCCCTCCTGGACTGCGGCTGGCTGTCGGACCCCGGCGCGTTCACCGACTTCCCGGTGCTGGTGACCTCGGAGTACCTGTTCGAGGAACTCGGCGGCGCCCGCACCTGGCAGGCCGCCTACACCTCGCCCCGGCACTTCCCGCTCGCGGACCGCGCGTGGCGGGAGGTGACCATGCGCGACCTGCTGGCCACCACCGGGGCGGACGGGGTCAAGCTCAACCCGGTCCACGGCGGCCGGTGGTTCGAGGCCACCGGCGGGGGTGGCCGGGCGGAGTTCGTCGAGCACCTGCCGTTCCACGACCGGCCGGAGCAGATCGCCGAGATCACCCGCGCCTGCCGCGACCTCGACGCCCCCGACGACGCGCCCGAGGCGATCCGCGCCCAGCTCCGCGCCTTCACCGTCGCCGCCAGGGCCCTGGGCCACGACGTCACCGGCGTCGAGTACTGGCAGCTCGCCACGGTCCTGCCCTGGACGCACAGCACCCGCACCAAGGCCCCGCCCGTGGGCACCCGGACCACCTGGTCCGCCGACGGCGAGCCCGTGCCGGAGGCCCCGACCTTCGGCAAGGTGCCGCGGGTCGACGCGGGCGCGCACCCCCACGCCTGGGACCGGGTACTCGGCGCGGTGGCGGGCTTCGCGCTCGGGGAGGCGAGCGCCGGGGGCGACGGCACGCTGATCGCGGGGCTGCTGCACGGCCTGGACACCCTCCGCGCCGCCGCGGCCGGACCGCTGCGCCCGGACGGCTGGCTCGGCTCGCTCATCCCGTACGCCGAACCGCTCGGCGAGGCGCGGGGCATCGCGGGTGCCGTGGCCGCCACCGCTGACCCGCAATGGTGGTCCGACGGGGTCACCCAGGTCTTCGGGGCGTTGTTCGCCAAGCGCCTGCCCGCGCCCGCCCTGCACCGGGTCCTCGCCGAACAGGGCCTGTACGGCCACCTCCTGGTCCTCCGCGGTCACCGCGAGACGCCGGTCGCCGAGCAGGTGGGGTGGCAGGGGCTGTGCTGGCACGGCGCGCTGCTGGTCGTCCTGCGCCTCGGCCACGACCCGGCCGCCGCGCTCGCCGCCGCGGGCGACCCGATCACCGCCGCCCTCGCCGGTGCCCTGCTCGGCGCCCGCCACGGCCTGCCCGGCCTGCCAGGTGAACCGCCGCACCGGGACCTCCTGGAGCAGGTCACCCTCGACGCGTACACCGCGTTCGGACCTGTGAACTCCGACTCAGTCGCGCACAGTGTGAAGCCCGGCAGCGCGAGCGCCATGTAACGCGCCCCCGGGGTGAAAGTCATCCGGGCGTAACGCGAAGTCCTTAACTTTCGGTGACAGGCGGTCGTGACCGAAGGGGGAAGGCGCGGTGGGCGGGACGTCGGTGCGCACGGTGTGCTCGTACTGCGGTGTGGGCTGCGGCATCGTGCTCGACATCGGGATCGGACCCGACGGCACCCGCACGGCGCTCAAGGCCGTCGGCGACAAGCAGCACCCCACCAACGCGGGCAGGCTCTGCACCAAGGGCGCCACCAGCGCCGACATGCTCGCCGCCGCCGACCGCCTCGACACCGCCCTGGTCCGCCCCGAGCGCGGCGCCGAACCCGTGCGCACCCCCGTCGACCAGGCCATCACCGACACCGCCCGCAGGCTGCGCGCCCTCCTCGACGAGCACGGCCCGGACGCGCTGTCGTTCTACGTGTCCGGGCAGATGACCCTGGAGGCGCAGTACCTGGCCAACAAGCTGGCCAAGGGGTTCATCGGCACCAACCAGATCGAGTCCAACTCGCGGCTGTGCATGGCCAGCGCGGGCACCGGCTACAAGCTGTCCCTGGGCGCCGACGGCCCCCCCGGCTCCTACGACGACTTCGACCGCGCCGACGTCTTCCTGGTCACCGGCGCCAACATGGCCGACTGCCACCCCATCCTGTTCCTGCGGATGATGGACCGGGTCAAGGCGGGCGCCAAGCTCATCGTGGTCGACCCGCGCCGCAGCGCCACCGCCGACAAGGCCGACCTGTTCCTGCGGATCGAACCCGGCACCGACCTGGCACTGCTCAACGGCCTGCTGCACCTGCTCGTGGAGAACGGCCACACCGACCCCGAGTTCATCGCCGCGCACACCGAGGGCTGGGAGGCCCTCCCCGACTTCCTCGCCGACTACACCCCCGCCGCCGTCGCCGAGACCACCGGCATCCCCGAGGCCGACCTGCGCCGCGCCGCCGAGCTGATCGGCACCGCCGGGGAGTGGATGAGCTGCTGGACCATGGGCCTCAACCAGAGCACCCACGGCACCTGGAACACCAACGCCCTGGTCAACCTGCACCTGGCCACCGGGGCGATCTGCCGCCCCGGCAGCGGCCCGTTCTCCCTCACCGGCCAGCCCAACGCCATGGGCGGCCGGGAGATGGGCTACATGGGCCCCGGGCTCCCCGGGCAGCGCAGCGTCCTCGCCGCCGCCGACCGCGCGTTCACCGAGGACGTGTGGGGCCTGCCGGAGGGGACCCTGCGCACCGAGGCGGGCACCGGCACCGTCGACATGTTCGCCAGGATGGCAGCGGGGGAGATCAAGGCCTGCTGGATCATCTGCACCAACCCGGTCGCGTCGGTGGCCAACCGCAGGACCGTGCTGGAGGGCCTGGAGCGGGCCGAGCTGGTCATCACCCAGGACGTGTTCGCCGCCACCGAGACCAACGCCTACGCCGACGTGGTGCTGCCCGCGGCGATGTGGGTCGAGGGGGAGGGGGTGATGATCAACTCCGAGCGGAACCTGACCCTGGTGCCGAAGTCGGTGAGCCCGCCGGGGGAGGCCCTGCCGGACTGGCTGATCATCGCCAGGGTCGCCCGCGAGATGGGCTTCGCCGACGCGTTCGACTACGACAGCGCCGAGGACGTGTTCGCCGAGATCACGCGCTTCCACAACCCGAAGACCGGCTACGACCTGCGCGGGGTCACCTACGACCGGCTCCGCGAGACCCCGGTGCAGTGGCCCAGCGCCCCGGCGGGCCCCGCGCGCAACCCCATCCGCTACCGCGACCTGGTCTTCCCCACCCCCAGCGGCAAGGCCCAGTTCTTCGCCCGCCCGCACCTGCCCGCCAGCGAGATGCCGGACGAGGACTACCCGTTCGTCCTCAACACCGGCCGGGTCCAGCACCACTGGCACACCCTGACCAAGACGGGCAAGGTCGCCAAGCTCACCAAGCTCAACCCGGGCCCGTTCGTGGAGCTGAACCCGGCGGACGCGGCGGCGCTGGGGGTCGTGGACGGCGACTCGGTGGAGGTGGCCTCCCGCCGCGGCCGGGCCGTGCTGCCCGCGGTGGTCACCGACCGGGTGCGGCCGGGCGCCCTGTTCGCCCCGTTCCACTGGAACGACCTGTTCGGCGAGTACCTGAGCATCAACGCGGTGACCAACGACGCGGTGGACCCGCTGTCGTTCCAGCCGGAGCTGAAGGTGTGCGCGGTGGCCCTGACCAAGGTCGCCTCGGTGACCCCGGCGCCCGACCCCGACTCCACCCTGGTCGCCGCCGCCCCCGAGGGCGGCCCCGCCACCCTCCTGGCCCAGGCCCTCGGCCTGCCCGCGCTCACCCCGCCCCCGCTGGGCGAGGCGGAGAAGACCTACCTGGCGGGCTTCCTGTCCGGGGTCGACGCGGCCACGAGCGCCCCCGGTGTGCCGGTGCTGCCCCCGGGGTCCCCGCTGTCGACCGAGCAGCAGCACTGGGTCAACGGCCTCCTGGCGGGTCTGTTCTCCCGCTCCACGCCGGGCCGCGAGGTCCTGGTCCTGTGGGCGTCGCAGACCGGCAACGCCGAGGAGGTCGCCGCGGCCGTCGCCGAGGCGGTGGCCGGGGCCGGGCACCGGGCCCGCGTCCTGTGCATGTCCGACGTCACCCCCCGCTCCCTGCCGAGGGAGTCGGACCTCCTGCTCATCAGCAGCACCTTCGGCGACGGCGACGCACCCGACAACGGCACCGACTTCTGGTCGGAGTTATCCACAGTGGACGCGACAGCGCTGACGGGCGTCCGCTACGCCGTCCTGGCCCTGGGCGACTCGAACTACGACAACTTCTGCGGCCACGGCAAGCGGCTCGACCAGCGCCTCGGCGAACTGGGCGCCCACCGCCTGGCCCCCAGGACCGACTGCGAACCCGACTACGAAACCCCAGCCCACCAGTGGCTCGACCGGGTCTTGGCCGCACTGGCGGGGTCGCCCGCCACCACCGCCGAGCGCACCGCCCCCGCCCCCACCGGCCGCGCCAAGCCCGACGTCCGCACGGTCACCCTCATCGGCAACCGCCTCCTGAGCCTCCCCGGCGCGCAGAAGGAAGTCCGCCAGTTCACCTTCGACCTCACCGACACCGACCTCACCTACGACGTGGGCGACGCCCTGGGCATCTGGCCCGACAACGACCCCCTCCTGGTCCAGGAGTGGCTCACCGTCACCGGCCTGGACCCCGACTCCACGGTGGACGTCAAGGGCATCGGCGAGGTCGCACTGGTGGAAGCCCTGACCCAACACCTGGAAATCGCCAAGGTCACCCCCAACCTCCTGCGCTTCCTGGCCGACCACACCCAGGACAAGGACCTCAAGATCCTCCTCCGCCAGGACGACCGCGACGCCCTGTCCAAGTGGGCCTGGGGAAGGCAGGCGGTGGACATCGCCGCCGAGTACCCCCTCCGAGCGAGCGCCCAGGACTGGGCCGACACCTTCAAGCGCCTGCAACCCCGCCAGTACTCGATCTCGTCGAGCCCCCTCACCGACCCCACCCGGGTCAGCCTCACGGTGTCGGTGGTCCGCTACGGAAACCCCCACGGCCGCCCCAGGACAGGCGTCTGCTCCGCCTACCTGGCCGACGCCGCCCCCGACACCAGGGTCCCCGTCTTCATCCAGCGATCCCCCCACTTCCGCCCCCCGGCCGACCCCACCACCCCCGCCATCATGGTCGGCCCCGGCACCGGCATAGCCCCCTTCAAGGGCTTCCTCGACCACCGCCAGGCCAGGGGCGACAAAGCCCCCAACTGGCTCTTCTTCGGTGAACAGAGGCAGTCCACGGACTTCTACTACCGCGAAGAACTGACCCACCACCACACCACAGGCACCCTCACCCGCCTCGACACGGCCTTCTCCCGAGACCAGAGGAACAAGGTCTACGTCCAAGACCGAATGCGAGAACAAGCCCCCACCCTCTGGACCTGGCTGGAACAAGGCGCCCACCTCTACATCTGCGGCGACGCCACCAGAATGGCCAAGGACGTCGACAAGGCCCTGCACGAGGTCATAGCCCACCAGGGCCACCTCACCCCAGAGGAGACCACGGCCTACGTCAAACGCCTCACCACCGAAAAACGCTACGTCCGCGACGTCTACTGACCCCCGGAACCACTGTCGTCCAAGGGTGAAGTAGCCGGGACTGGCCGCGGTGACGGCCAAGCCCTCACCGGTGTCGCCGATACCCTTGGCCGGGCCCGCACCGTTCGTTCGGCCAGCGGGACCGGCCAGGCCACCCCACTCCCCGCCTCCCGGCCATCCGGCGCTGGGCCTCGACGGGAACGCAAACTCATCGAAGACGCCGACCGCCTGCCGCTCCAGCGCCGAGCCAAGGCCTGGCGAATCCTGGACACCGGCTGTCGCAGACCGCTCACAACGTTGGTTTCGCCGCTTCGACCACTCTCGCGCTTGCCCGGCCGGTGGGGTCACCCCGTCGGGTTGGTCACTTGTCGCTGTGGACCAAATTCTTCCTACGGCCGAGCAACGCGAGGACGGCCACAGCGGCGACGGTCATCCACACCTTGCCGATGATTTGCCCTGGTAGGAATTCGAAGGAATCGAAGGCTATCTTGAGGAAGATCAGGCTGTCTGCCAGCAGGCCGACGATGTTCGAGCCGACCACGGCGACGATGAGTCCGCGCTTCCGCAACGGTTCGTACACCGCGAAGTCCAAGAGTTCCGCCACGATGAACGCAACGGTCGATGCGGTGGCGAGCGCTGGGTCGGCCAAGAGGTAAGACAAGGCGGTACCTACCACGATGACACCCAGGACGGCGCTGCGGCCGGCAACCTCACGTGCCAGGTCCCGGAGGACCAGAGCCAACCCGGCGAAGTAGACGGCAGCAGGAGCGCGGAAGCCGAACCCCACCGGAACAACGCCGAGATGGGTCACGACGAGGTTCGCCAACGGGATGGTGGCGATGTATGCGGCGAGCAGAATCACCCCGCTCGGAGTGAGCTTCTTCACGGATCCTCACTTCGGATCAGGTCGACTGGCTGACTTCGGAGAACGGCTTTGCGGACCGGTCGTGCGGAAGCGCTTGAGGGTATGCCGTCACCCGGTGATCAGAGCCACCGCGTCGTGGCTGTGAATGCTCTCGAGGTTGCGCACCCTGACCTCGTGGGTCAACTCTCGGACGCGGCACGTGAGCGAGATGTCGCGCGCCATGTCCTCGACGAACACGGGGTGGTCGTAGGCCTGCATCGTGAGCGTGCGCTCATCGATGCGTTTGACCAGCGGAACCACCGGAGCCGATCCGCTGTCGCGGATGATTCTGACCGCGTCCAGCACCGGTAGGGGATACAAGCGGTCTCCGTGGCCCGTGACCGCCAAGGTGACCTTGCTGCGCTGGTTGTGGGCACCGTAGTCGGAGATGCTCTTTGAACAGGGACACAAGCTCGTGACCTCGGACGTCACTGCCACGGTCACCCGGCAAGAGCCGTCCTGCCAGGTACCGGTCACTTCTACGTCGTGGACCGACACGGATTCCAACCCGCTCGTGGGCGCGGACGTCAGCTCCGAGATCGGCATGTTGAGGACTACCGAAATGCCAGGGGCGTCCAGTTCAGCCGCACCAGCTTTTAGCACTTGGGCCATCTCGCGGGGGTCGAATTCCTGTAAGCGTTCGTGGACGAGGGCGACCATCCGACTCATGTGCGTGCCACGGCGGTCCGCCTGCAGTTGGACGGTGACCGAGATCTCGGCGATGCTCCGCTGGTTGGTGACGCCATCCTCGAACACCACCGGGTACCGCAGCCCGGCAATGCCGACCTGGTCGACCTCGATGCCCCGAGGATCCACTTCTGCCTGGATGTCGTGCACGTCACCGTCCTCGATAAGTGCAACCGGAAGTGCAGGTCTCTCGGACCGTTACAGCGGATACCTCAGGCAATCGCGGCACCAAGCGGTCCCAGATCCACACGGCCAGGTTTTCGCTGGTGGGGTTCTCCAAACCCTCGACCTCGTTGAGGTACCGGTGGTCGAGCTGCTCTTCAAGGGGCTTGAACGCGGCCTTCACGTCGCCGAAGTCCATCACCCAGCCGGCGCGGCGGTCGACAAGCCCCTCCACGTGCACCGTCACGCGGTAGGAGTGGCCGTGCAGGCGGGCGCACTTGTGTCCCTCCGGCACCTCGGGAAGCCGATGAGCAGCCTCGAAGGTGAACTCTCGGAAGATCTCCATCAGCGGATCCCCAAGTACTTGTGCGTTTGCAAGGACAGCGACCAGCGCGGGTTCTTCATGCAATATTCCAGCGCGGCCTCTGTGTGGCTCTCCCTCTCCTGGTCATCGAGAGGCTGGAGCCGGAATGAGTGGAAGTCCAAGTGCTCGAACTGCGCCGGATCGCCGCCCGCTTGGGGGTAGACCAACTTCAACTCGTCACCGGAGGTCACCACGAGGTCAGCTCCGATCTTCGGGCTGACGCAGAGCCAGTCCACTCCCTCGGGGGGCACGCGGGTGCCGTTCGTTTCCACAGCAACTTCAAACCCGCGGTGGTGGAAAGCCGCGATAGCCGCTGTGTCCAACTGCAGCAGTGGTTCCCCGCCAGTGCACACCACGAAGCGGTTGAGCCTGGCCTCCGACGGCCATGCTCCTTCGACGGCGTCAGCGAGTTCATCGGGCGTGGCAAATCGCCCACCCCCGGTGCCATCGGTGCCGACGAAGTCCGTGTCGCAGAACTTGCAGATGGCTCGATACCGGTCCTTCTCCAGACCCGTCCAGAGGTTGCACCGGGAAAAGCGGCAAAAGACGGCCGGCCGGCCGGCTTGGCTGCCCTCACCCTGCAGGGTGTAGAAGATCTCTTTGATCAGGTAGGTCATGTGCTCGCGTTTCGGTACGTCACGGGATCGGTGACACCGGCCTCGGAGAAGCCCTTGAGCCGCAGCAGGCAGGTGTCGCAACGACCACACGCCAACCCCTGGTCGTCGGGGTCGTAGCAACTCGATGTGATCGAGTAGTCGACCCCGAGGCGAAGGCCTTGGCGGATGATGTCGGCCTTGGACATCTCGATGAGCGGTGAGTGGAGGCGGAGCGGGGTTCCTCCCTCGACACCGGCCCTGGTGGCGAGGTTGGCCATCCGCTCGTATGCCGCCATGTACTCCGGCCGGCAATCCGGGTAGCCGCTGTAGTCGACCGCGGTCACACCGGTGAAGATGTCCGTCGCCCCGACCACCTCGGCGTACGCTAGCGCGAACGACAGGAAGATGGTGTTGCGCGCCGGCACGTAGGTCACCGGGATGCTGCTCGCGTCGACCTCGTCGAGGCTGTCGTGCTTGGGCACCGAGATGTCCGACGTGAGCGCCGAACCGCCGAAGACGCGGAGGTCGATGTCGGCGGTCACATGCCCGGCTGCGCCCAGCGCCTTGGCGACACGTTCAGCCGCCTCCAGTTCGATGCTGTGGCGCTGCCCGTACCGAAAACTGAGCGCGTGTGGGGCAAAGCCCTGGTCCTTCGCCACGGCCAGTACCGTCGTTGAGTCAAGACCGCCGCTGAGCAGTACGATCGCCGGTCGTCCCATCGGCGTCACCCCTTCAACTGGTGGACAACTAGGTGAGATCATCGATCTAACTAGGCTGTAGAGTAAACCCCATCTGATGCGAGTTAGGGTCCAAGGGAGCCGGCGAGGCGTGAAGAAACTATCCGTGATAGTGACCTGCACGGACCGTAAGATGTTCACCCCGCCTTCAACTCTCCGTGTGGGCTCACTTCCGGCGGGCACGGTTGGCAGTCGGCTCGGAACGTGGACGGACCGGATACGTGACGAGACTTGCCGCGCTCCCCTGAAGGACCTGTACAAGGGCGAGCACTGGCTCCAGGCGCACGCCGTGGTCGATGCGGCCGTTCGAGCGGGGTTCACGGCCGAGTTGTGGGTTGTGTCCGCGGGACTGGGTCTGCAGCCTGCGACCGCTTCGTTCCCGGCGTACGCGGCCACGTTCAACACCGCTCACGAGGACAGTGTCGCATCGACCCGTGTGGACCGGCGGCTGTGGTGGAAAGGCCTTCAGGACCGCATGGGCGCGTCGACCTTGGTCGAACTAGGCTCCCGTGGCCCTGTCCTTCTGGTGCTGTCCGAGCTCTACGGGAGTGCTCTGACAGCGGAACTACGCGAACTCGGCAACGCGGGAACCGATGTCCTGCTCGTCGGAGGTGCCGAAGAAATTTCGGGTGTGTATCGCGTGCCGGCCAACGGATCGCTTCGCAAAGTGCTGGGCGGTACGCTTACCGGGCTGAACGCGCGGATGGCCGTTTCCTGGTTGGCGCACTGCGAGGATGGTGTGCTGACGTCACCTGCCACGACGGAGTCGTGGGCACGTTGGGTCGAGCGTTCAGCACATCGTGAGACCTACAACCGCACGTCCATGACGGATGCGGAGATTAAGAAGTTCATCCGAGTTTCGGTAGCCGAGCAACACGACATCTCACGGACCAGGTTGCACCGGTTGCTCAGAGACAGCGGCAGGGCGTGCGAGCAGAAGAGGTTCGCCAACCTGTACTCCGAGACGATGGGGGAGCGGTGAGCCTCAAGCGCAGGGCGTTGAAGGTGCACCAGCACCCGACGATCCCCCTCTACGTCTTCACGCTCGCGGCAGAGGAAGTCGCCCTGATCTCGGACGTGGCGCGAATCTCCCGGGATGAGGCGGGCCGCCTCCTGGGGTACCAGCGCCCTGAGAAGAAGCAGCACGTCAACCAGATCCTCGAGTACCTCGACAGCGGCGAGGTGTTGTTCCCCAATGGCTTGATCATGGCACTGCCGGACTCGGTTCGCTTCCGTTCCAGTCCAGGTCCGTCGGCCTCCGATGGTCTGGCCACCAGCGGCACGATCGAGATCCCGCTCCCACAGACTCTGGACGAGCCGCGCCCGGCGTGGATCGTGGACGGCCAGCAGCGGAGCCTGGCCCTCGCGCGGACGAAGCGAACCCGCTTGCCCGTGACGGTCGCCGCTTTCGTGGCCGAGGACATCGCCACCCAGCGCGACCAGTTCCTGAGGGTGAACACGGTGTCCCCGTTGCCCGCCAACCTCGTGTCGGAACTGCTGCCCGAGGTGGGTACGGCACTGCCTGCGAAGCTGTCCGCGCGCAAGTTGCCATCCGCCCTGGTCACGATGCTCAACCAGGATTCGGATTCGCCCTTCCGCGGGCTGATCAAGCGACCGTCGACCAGCTTGGAACAGCGCGGTACCGCCGTCGTCACCGACAACAGCCTCACGGCTGCGGTCGAGGAGTCCCTCAACTCGTCCGCAGGCATCCTGTTCCTCTATCGCAACCTTTCGAACAGCACCATAGACACGGGCGCGATACGCAAGATCCTGGTCTCCTACTGGACCGCTGTGCAGCACACCTTTCCTGAAGCCTGGGGTCTGCCGCCGACCAAGAGCAGGTTGATGCACGGTGTCGGGATCAGGGCCATGGGGCGACTCATGGACAAGATCGTCCCGAACGTGGACCTGGAAGCGGCGGATGTCGTCGAGCAGATGAGGAAGGAGTTGACATTGATCGCGGACTACTGTCACTGGACCAAGGGACGGTGGGGTGAGTTGAACATAGCCTGGAACGAACTGCAGAACACCCCGCGACACATCAGTGTCCTGTCCAACTTCATCATCCGCGTCTACGTCAAGTCCCGGGTGAACCCGTCGTGAAGTTCTACTTCCCTGACAGCCAAGACCTGGTCAGCCCGACGTATGACTTTCTCAACGACGAGTACTTGCCCACACGGGTTCGTCAGCGCGACGACGTGTACGCGCACGAAGTGGTCACACCGTCCCCTTACGATGGTGTCCTCGTCAGCAAGGCGATCGTCGACGGTTCGGTGAAGGGGGCGGGCAAGTACGCCGCACCGCAGCGCGCCAGGCTATACCGCTTGGGAGTGCGCAAATTCTTCAGGCTGCCACCGGAAACCGTCAGCCTCGGCGACTGTGGCGCCTTCAACTACGCCGACGAGGAGTACCCGCCATACTCGGTCGACGAAGTCCTCGACTTCTACGACGAGTGCGGGTTCGACTCGGGCATCAGCATCGACCACGTCATCTTCGGGTACCTCCCGGAGGCCGGCGAGGACGACGTGGACCCGGCCTGGGTGAAGCGGCGGCGCATCTCCCTGGACCTGGCCGAGAAGTTCCTCGCCGCCGTGGAGGCGCGGGAAAGCCCGGTTGAACCTGTCGGCGCGGCGCAGGGGTGGAGTCCCGCCAGTTACGTGGATAGCGTGGCCCACTTGCAGGAGATGGGGTACCGGAGAATTGCGCTCGGCGGCATGGTGCCGCTCAAGACTCATGAGATCCTGGCGTGTCTCGAGCAGATCTTCGTCATCCTGCGGTCGGATACGCAACTGCACCTGCTGGGGATCACCCGGGTGGAGAGCATGGAGCGCTTCGCCGAACTCGGGGTGACCAGCTTCGACAGCACATCGGCTTTCCGGCAGTCATTCATGGACGACCGGAACAACTACCACACCGCCGATGGCGCCTACACGGCTGTGCGCGTTCCCCAAGTCGATGGCAACCCCGCGCTGAAGCGGTCGATCCTGTCGGGAGCAGTGTCCCAACGCGATGCCGTCCTTGCCGAACGAGAGTGCCTGAGTGCCCTGCGGGGTTACGACCAGGGCGCCGTCGACATCGAGGACGTCATGGCGGCCTTGGCCGCTTATGAGACGCTCGTCTTGGGTGACAACCAGGCGAAGAAGAAGAGTTACCTCGTGCAATACCGGAGAACGCTGGAAGCGTGTCCCTGGAAAACTTGTCCTTGCGCGTTGTGCAAGGAGCACGGTATCGAAATAGCGATCTTCCGCGGTACAGAGCGAAACAAGCGGCGAGGGTTTCACAATTTGACCGTTTTGGAGGCTAAAATGCGCAAGGTCGTCACGTGACCGGTCGCAGTGAGATCGTCCCCTCAACTAGGAGAGAAAGTGGCTGACAGGTACACCCTGCGACTCCCGGCCCTCGAGGTCCGGCAGGGTCGTCGACGGATCTACTGCTTCGCCGTCGACGGCAAGAAACTGCATAGCTTCGCAGCGGTGTCGCGCATCCGCCGTGACGATGGCGAGCAGTTGCACGGTTACCAGCGTCCGGAGGTGCTCAGTCACATCCGCGGTATTCGCAAGTACCTCGAGTCGGGCGGGGCGATGCTGCCCAACGCGATCGTCGTCGCCTTCGACGGGCGCGTGCAGTTCACCCCTTCGTTGATGATCTCGTCGGACACCGCCGACTACTCGGTCCCAGGGGAACTCATCATACCGGTGGACGAGAGTTTGTCCGAGGCCGAGAAGCCCGCCTGGCTCGTCGATGGTCAGCAGCGCAGCGCCGCGATCCGCGATGCCGACGTCGCCGAGTTCCCCGTTGCGGTCGTGGGCTTCATCACCGACTCCGAAGAGGAGCAACGTTCGCAGTTCATCCTGGTCAACTCCACCAGGGCGTTGCCCAAGGGCCTCATCCACGAGTTGCTGCCCGACACCATCGGCCACCTGCCTGACGCGTACGTGCGCCGCCGCCTGCCTGCGCAGTTGATGACGCGTTTGAATGGCAAGCGCGAAAGCCCATTCTTTCGCATCATCGCATCACCGACCGCACCTGATGGCTACATCAAGGACAACAGCGTCCTGAAGATGGTCGAGCACAGTCTCTTCGAGGGGGCGCTGTATCAATATCGCAACCCCGTTGACGGCACTGGTGACGTGGAGCGGATGCTCGCCCACCTGATCGGCTTCTGGTCGGTCGTGCGCGAGGTCTTCCCCGAGGAGTGGAGCAAGCCCCCGCGTAATTCGCGTCTCACTCACGGTGTCGGCATCCAGGCGCTCGGCTTCGTCATGGACACGCTGACAGAGGACCTGCCAGCCGAGGGCGTGAAAACCGTAAAACTCCGAGAGGCGCTGGAGAGTCTGCGTCCTCGCGTGGCCTGGACGTCCGGCACCTGGAAGTTCAGTGACGGTGAACGGCGTTGGAATAACCTGCAGAACACGCCGAACGATGTCCGTCAATTGACCACTTACCTTCTGAAGTTGTTGCGCAAGCAGGCGCGATAATTTATATCGAAAATGCGGCGCAAATGTTTGCGACAATTTTATTCGAGAAGTCGATCGAAGTGTTGTGTTCGTGCGTCGCGTAGACCTCAGGCACGTCGAGTCAACTGATTTGAAGGGTGGTGCTGGGATACCTCGAGAACACGTCCAATGATGTGTGGTAGTTGACGGCTCATTTGCTGTGCGTGCTCAAGAAGCGGTCGATCGTCCACTCCGGCTCACCGGGTGGCCTCCCTGACGCCCCGCACTGCCGCGCGGAGCAGGGAGGCCGACCCGCTGCCATCCGCGTACTCCACCCTCGTCGATCGCCTCTTGTTCTCGATGATGAAGCCCGTTGCGGCGTGCTTGGCGCATCGGGTGGCGAGGACGACGACATCGGCGTTGCGCGACTTCTGCTTCAGCGAGTCCGTCCCCACCTTGTCGTGTGACAGGAATACCTTGAGATCCTTCGCCTGCCGTGTCAGTTCGTCGGACACTCTGGCCAGTACAGCTTCATCCAGGGAGTAGAGCAGCACTGACAGAGCAGGCGCCTCGGCGAGTGTGAAGCCATGCTCCTCCGAATTGAGTTCAGGCCATTCGAGCGGCACGCCCAGTTCGCCGCATAACCGTTGAGCGAGGGCGGCGTCCTCCGATTCAAGCCGCCTGTGGTTGCGGTGCAGCGGCTCCAGCAGTGCGATCGCTGCTGCGGTTCTTGCCGTGTCATCGGGGCACGCGGCGACGACCAACCGGTCGGCGAAGTCCAAGGCGATGTCGCTCGTCAGCGCACCTGCCCACTGCCTAGCCGACGAACTAACGATGTCCAGCAGTTCGATGTACTTGGTCCTGCTCGGAGACGAACGCAAGAAGATCTCGGTCAGAGCGTAGAGCGACAGCAGGTCTCCGCGGCTGAGCCGGTCGACTGACAGAGCTGCCGCCAGCAATTCCTCGGTTGTCTGCGGTGCTTCACCATGGTCTTCCAGCGCTTCGATGAGCACGCCGACCACCTGCCACACCTCCATCCACTCCTGGTCGCTGAGGGTGGTGAGCAGTTCGCGAATCCTCGAGTCCTGGCTCCCGAGCGAGGGCCAGGAACGCCAGATCTCATCACGGATGACAACGGAGATGGCGCGGTCCTGGTTTGCTGCCGCCTGGAAGAAGCCGATCCAGTCCCCAGGCAGTGCGATCTCAGCGGGTAGGTTCTCGCCTGAGGCCGGGGTTGTCGCCGCAGGGGCGGCGCCCCCCACCGCGGCAGAGATAACCTTCCACAGGACTGCGGGCAATTCGTCTGCCCAGGGGGTGCCGCGGAGAGCCAGTGCGCGTCGCAGGGGCTCCGGGTCCTCTCGTCCGATGGCTGCCACCAGCAGCACACCGGCAGCTTGGGTGCCGTACAGATCGACTGCATCGTGCCAGGGGAGTGTCAGAGCCGGGTCGAGGTCCCGTAGGCGTTCGCAGGCGGTCTCGACATCGTTGCTCTCCAGGTGCGGTGCGAGCACGGTCTGGAAGACGGCTTTGAGAACCGATTCACGCACGCGGATCGGGGGGGACTGCGCAAGTACGCCCGGCAGTTCGCGCATCCTCAGCAGTTCGCCCCCCAGGCCGAGGCGGTCAAGGCGCTTGATCCGCAGGTGGATGAGATTACTGGCAGTCAACCCACCTCTGCGCACGATCTGGTTCAGCACCTCTGCTGAGGTCGCTTCCCCTCCTGTCGACAGCGCGGCCTCGAATTCACCCAGCAGGCGCCCGATGGGCTTGACGAGCCGCAGTTCGCGACGAGGACGCCTGGATACGGCACGTTGCATTCGCTCGAGCGCGTTGCGCAGCCTTCGCCTGTGAAGTGGGTTCTTGCCCGCACTCAACACGTAGACCGGGGTGTCCGGGCCATAGCGGGCAATGACCGCAGCCTCAACGGCGTCGTCTGGGCTCATCACCGATGGCACGATGTCGGCTGTCTTGCAATAAGTCGGACCCGCGAACGCGTTGATGAGCTCGGGGATGTGCGGGGCCAGGACAGGGTCATTGGCGATCACGTACATCGTCGCGTCCTGCGTGCGCGTGCTGAATCGCGGCAGCACGACCGGACTTTCTCCCCGTATCACGACCGGTTCGTAGCTCTGCAGGACGCCGGAGAACGATGCCGCGTCGTTTCCCGGCCCAAAGAACGCTTTGATGAACGCCGTGGCCCGGGCGAGTTCATCCTCGGTCGTCTCGGGGATCACCTGGGACCACCCCACCGTGCAGCGAAGTCGAGGCGGGCCTGAGCGACCTCCGCCACGTCGATCACGTAGCGCACGGACTCCTCGTTGTTGCCCAACCCGTTGGCTGTGAAGTTCATCGACCCGCTGATCATCCACCCGTTCCCGCACACCGTCTTCTCGTGCTCGATCGGATCGAAAATGACTGACAGCCCAGGGTGGGGTCCGAGGTTGGAGTTCAATTGGTTGATGAAGAGGTTGTTGTGCGGGGTCGGGCGGGTCGCGACCCACACCTTGCTACCTGACCGGGCCAACTTCGCGAGAATATCTGCGAGCCGGTACCTGCTGACGTTTTCTTCTCCGAAGAGCGCGTCAAACATGCCTTGGGTGTTGTCCAAAACCTCGACATCGCTGATCCACGCGGAGATCACCCATAATTCCGGTCCCGGGGACACAAGTTCGGAGAGCAGTGCGTCAGCGAGGATCGCATTGGCGGACAACCCCAACCGTGGGCCGGTCCGCACCGTTCGTTCAAGTGCGCTCATCGCCCGCTCTCCCGCAGTTCCACTCGAATCTGGAGGCTTCCCGCATCGCGGACCGCTTCGGTGACGGTTCCGTACACGCGCAGTACATCACGGTCGACTGGGAGGGCTGGGACCTTGCGAATCGCGGTCCCCAATTGGTGGCGTTCGCCCACCGGGCACGTGAGCCAAACCGCTCCGGACTTCGGCAGTTCAGCGGCGTAGCGGACCTCCCAGCCGCTTTCCACCACGGAGATGACCGGAAGATCCTCGCATTGGGCAGCGGCCACCAGCAGTCTGTCCAACACAGGAGGTCGGTCATACGGTAGGTAGGGCTGGTAGCTCATGAGGTGCTGGTTGCGAACTTGGCTCCCTCGGGGCCACAGCAGGCTGAAGATCTGGTCCGCTTGCAGCCTGGTTCCGCTTGCGGTGCTCACACGCCCTGAGCCGACCGCGTACGCCAAAACCCGGACATCGATCTCCACCCCTAATCTGGATTCGAAATCCGACCACAGGGCGATCAGTTCAGCCGCGTTGCGGTCTGTGTGGACCGAACTGCCGGGGCGGAGGAGGCGGACCGAGAGTGCCGCCACGACCGCGTGCGTGACAGGCCCGTCCAAGGCGGTCATCGCTTCTCGAAGAGTCGCCAGCGCCTTTTCGGTTTCGTGCGCTGATCGAGCCGTTCGCATGGCCTCAACAGCGCGGGCCACATCGCCGTTCGGTTGCTCGGACAAGTTCTCGACGAGCGCGGATAACGTCGTGTCGGTGCTCTCGAATTCATTGGGTCGGAGAGACGTGGTCACCTGAGCCCAGAAGCGCACCGGGTCTTGGGCGTAGACTTCAGCGAGCCGCTCGACGAGTCCTGTGCCCCCGATACCTGTCTCGGTCATCCACACGGTGGCAGGGGATTCATCGTTCTGACCGGGGACGACGTCGACTATCAGATCCTGCTCGTTCGCGTTTCCGCAGACCCGGAACGCCGTGTCGAGGACAGCAGCGGCCACCGTGTCGAAATATGCCCGACGTGCCAATCTGACTGTTCGCACGTCCACGTCGTCGGCGTGCAGGAGTTCGCCTGCTTCATTGAGCACCCGGATGACCACTTCGTCGCGGCTCAGAGCGGTCAGTTCCTGTTGGATCTGGCTGAGGCCCTGGGATTGTCCGCCAACCCCTAGCGGGTCGTCGCGGTAGAGGACAGCCAGCACGCGGCCCAGGTCATCGCGCCAGGAGCCGTCGCGGAGTTGCGTCCACAACTCCGTTGGCGATTGCTCCGTTTCCATGCCGGCGAGCGCATAACTGGTGAGGTAACCGAGGACCAGCCAGGTCCGCTGGAAGTATGTGGCCTTCTCCGCCAAGGCGGGGTGTTCTGTCACCGCTCGCTGGAAGGCAATCCACCGCCACTTCGGGGAAAGCAGGTGCTCGCGCACTGCGCTCGCGGTCACATCGAGGTGCGCGATTTCCAACCGCATCCCGTCGACATCGAGTTCGAACCCCAAGGCCGCAGGTTCGCCACCGTGTCGGTAGAGCACACGGTGACGTTCCGTTTCGTTGGACCTCCGCACTTCGCACTCAGCACCGTAGGTCATCCTCCGCAACAGGAGTGGGTTCCCCGCCACGTGCGACGCGAAGGCGACAGATAGCACCTGGTTGGCCCAAGGTCCGGTCTGCGGCGCATCCACTTCCGGCATCCCGTGAGTCGACGGCACCACCTGGGAGCCCCATAGGGGATAGCCCTGTGAACTGTTCTTCACGTCGACGTCAGGGAGGCTGAGAACGAGTCGGGTGGGGCGTAGAACGCGATAGCTCCCTTCGCCGGGCACCCAGGAGGTCCACGAACCCACCATTCCCGCATCCGGGGCGAAAGTGACGGGGTCGATCTCGGTCGCTCCACCCGCGGGTACCGGAACCCATGTGCGGTCGTCGTCGTTCTGGTAGCCGTACCGCAGGCTCACCCGGCCTGGCACGGCCTCACGCAGTGCCTTGGCAATGGGCAGGTGCTCGTCCTTGTCGGTGGCGAACGGCAGGGTGAACGTCACCTCGGGCAAGTTCAACGGCTCGAACAGCGCGCGGGTCACGAACTCGGGGAGGTAACTCCTGGGTTCTTTGCCCGGGTCTGTGCGCAGCGAGACCCACTTGCTCTCCAGCCTGCGCTGCACCGTAGGCACCACTGACAAGAGCAAAGACCGTGGTTGCTCCCACAGCAGCGCTTGGACCGATGCTTCGTCGATCTTCAACGCGTGCTTGAGGTGTTGGGCCAACCTGTCCTGCAGCTCATCATCGATCAGCAAGTTCTCC
This sequence comes from Actinokineospora sp. PR83, assembly GCF_021056305.1. NCBI lineage: Bacteria > Bacillati > Actinomycetota > Actinomycetes > Pseudonocardiales > Pseudonocardiaceae > Actinokineospora > Actinokineospora sp. PR83. Next base: position 27,843 of record NZ_JAJCXD010000044.1, on the reverse strand, counting down.
AAGTGTTCGGCGAGCCAGTTCCAGGCCGGCGCTCTGCTCTCCGCGGCGCGCTCCGAAGCCGGGGCCTCGAGAACTCGCCGAAGATCCCAGCGGGGAAATTTCTTCCGGAAGGAGCGACCCACCCAGTCGAACATCGCTTGCGTGGCTTGCACCTTCTGCACGTGCCGGTTGCCGAGGGGCAAGCCCCGGGCCGGGACGATGGGTGCAAAGAGCGTGTCATATGCCTGGTAAGCCAGTCGGTCCCTTCCGTACTCGGAGAGCACTACCACGGTGATTGGGCGAGTACCTCGTCGTCTCCCGGCCCGTCCGCGGCGTTGGATGAAGGATGAGGTGTCGTATGGAGCCTTGTGCTGGAGGACCAAGCCGACGCGCGGATCGTTGAAACCCACTTCGAGCGACGCGGTGGCGACAATCAGCGCCGCACGCGAGTCGACGCCCGTGTCCTGCGAAGTCGTGCGCGCGATCGTCAACGGACGTGTCGCACCGCTATCCTTGCCCAGCACGTGGCCGATGCTCTCCACCAGGTCCCACGACTGCGCCTCGGCGTACCTGGCGCTGTGCTGCGGGTAGTCCGCCGCGCGCAGACCCGCCAGCACCGGTTTGCGCCCTGCTGTGCCTGAGCGGTACTGCCCACCTTCCGCATCGCGGAGGTTGTTGTAGAAGCGGTTGGTGACATCCAGGTCATCGGTGAACAGGAATCCTGTGGACCCGAACGGTGATGGGCTGTTGTCGTCCGCCTCGAGTACTCGTCCGAAGAGCATTGCAGTCTGGATTGAGGTGGACAGGACGCTCACGCCGGAGGTCGGGTCGCTGCGCACCGCGATCGCGTACTCCCGTCCTTCCTCTTCCATGTCTTCAGAGCGCGGCTCGATGTGGGTGACGTGGTCGTCGGGCAGGCCCACCAGTTCCGCGAAGAACGCTCCCGCGTCGCGGAGGGTCGCGCTCAGCCCGACGAAGGTCGTCGCCGACCGGCTGGCGTGCTGCCAGCGCCGCAGCAGCAGGCCCACCTGGGCCCCGTGTGAACCGCTGTAAGTGTGCACCTCGTCCAGCAGGACCAGGTCGGGTCCGTTCCCCATCCACCCGAGCAGCGCGCCCATGTTGGGGTCAGCGCTGGTCCTGTTGAGCATCTCCGTGGTGGTGAACAGCAGGTCGGGTGGCTGCCGTTGTATCGACTGCCTGGTCAGGGCCAGCCGCCCGGGTGCGATTCGGTGAGGGCAGGATTGGCATTGCAACGCCTCGATTTGCTTCCTGCGGTCTTCGTCTGCCCACAGGAGCTTGCCGCGTTCGCAGGAAGGGCAGATCAGGAACGGGCAGATGCGACCTCTGGAAACGGTTCGCCAACTCTTCGTGTGGTGGCTTCGCAGATTGTCCAGGTCATCGGCTGCCTGTGGCGTTTCTCCGTAGAGCACACCGACACGCAACGCCCGCTTGGGCTGGACGCCGTGTTCGGCGGCATCAAGGCTGACGAGAGCGTCGCGCAGTTGGTCGCGCAGCAGTTCGGTCCTCGGGTACAGGGCCAGAGTGTGCACGCGCCGGTTGCTGCTGCCGGACGTCGACTGGCGGATCGCGGTGATCGCGGGCAAGTAGAAGGCGAGTGTCTTCCCGCTGCCAGTGCCCGCCCCGATGACGACGCCGCGAACCCTGCCGGATCGCAGGGCGGTCAGGACCGCTGATGTCGCGTCCACCTGGAAACGAGCGAGAGCACGGGAACCCACCTGGGACCTCGTGGTTGTTTCGGCGACAGCGTCCCACCCCGGGGTTTTCGACAGTTCCGCCATAGCCGAGTCGAGGTCGATGTCGCGCTTGGGGTAGCGGCGGTTGCTCACGTGCAGGCGGTAATCGGCCACCAGTGGCCTGCCTTGCTGCCACCACGGCGAGGAGTCGGCGTCGGTCTTCGCGCTGTGGAAGAGTTGGCGCAAGTGGGCCATCAGGCGCAATGCCTCGGCCATCCTGGTCCGGTAAGCAGGGGGATTGCTGCCCGGAATCAAGGTGAGGAGGCCTCGGGTAAGCATGTGTTGGAGGACCTGAGACCCGGGTAGATCGCCAGGGGATCGAGGGTGGGTGGCCAGGGCGGTCTCGATCGACTCGACCACTTCGTCCTGCGACAGCGCGCCATCGGTCACACCCCAGGACAGCAGTGGCAGTTCCCGGTTCTCCAACTCGTTGAGCAGGTCTCCGACGAACACGCCGCCGGGGTCGAGGTTCACCCCTGCACCCTCCTGATCTCGATCCCGCCATCCATGCCGTGCTCGCGGAGCAGGGCGATGTCAGAGTCGGTTATATCGCGAAGCGTGAGGACGCGGCTGTCGAACCTCGCCAACAGCGCCAGCAGTTCCTCCGGTGCGTCAGCCGCGGCCGCCAGGTGATCGAGCACAGTCCCGTGCTTCCCGCTGAACTCGTTGACATCGGTCGCTGAAGGCGTCGAGCGCTTGCGCAGCACGTTGAGTTCGGTCAATGCCGCTTGGACCGCTCGCTGCTTCGCTCGGTCGAGGCCCGCCATCCGATTCAGCGGGAGGCTGTCCACCGCCGATGCCGTCCAGGTCCGCCACGTCTGCTGCGCTCGCTGCGCCAAGTCCTCGGTTGCGGCGCGCACTTTTTTGCGCGCGGTGTTAAACGCCTGGTCAGCAGGCAGACCGGTGGACGCCTTGCGTCGCAGTTCGTCCAACCCACTGTGAACGTCGCCGAGCGGGAGCGGCACACCGGAGCAGCGTGCCAGAGCACGGGCCAGGCTCACCTGCGCCGTGAGGTCGGCCAGCGCCGACCTCAACTCCTGTATCCGTTGAGTGGCGCTGCGCGCGGCCTGCTCCGCAGAAGCGCCCTCGTCGATGCGCCGGACTTCGGCCCTGAACCGCTCAGCTTTTTCCAGCAGGGACCCGGCGTCGTTCATGATCCGCCCTCCTCGGCTCCGATGGTCGACCAGTCCGCGAGAACGTCCTGCACAGCTCTGGCTGTGGCATCGCCTTCCGTGGATTTCCTGTTGGTCGCCTCCGCCAGGCTGGGGGTCAGCCAGCGATCCGCCGCGATCAAGAACTCCAGAGCGACATCGAGGTGCTGCCCGCGATCGATCGCGGCGACCTTCAAGGTGGACATTCGATGCTTGTGCGGGTCAGCTTCCAACTCGTCGAGTTTGCGCAAGTCGGAAGCGAGGCTGGTGACCGATCGCCAGTCGACCTCCCCTACGGCGTCGAGCAGGTCGCGGAGTCGGGTGCCGTCCTCCCGGGTGGGGCTCAGGCCGACTCGCGGTGCCTCGTCCAACGCCGCGCGCACTGTGCTCACCGTGCCTGGACCGCTCACGGACTCCGGGAGGAACTTCCTGATCGCGTCGAGCCTGGAGCGCAGGCTAAACACCTGTGTTGTTGCCCAGTTGTCAAAGTTGCTGAAACCGAGGACCCCTCTGACCCACTTGGGTGTGGACTCGGGTTGCCAGCGCCAGTCCGAGGCGGCTCGGCGTACGAGGGGAAGCGCGCGCGCGGCGTCGATCAGCCGCACCTCGCCCGTCCCCTGGGCGACGCCCAGAGTGGTCATCATGACATGGACAAGGTCGGCCCTGGCTTCCAAATGGCGCTCAAGCGCTTCGCGCCACGCTTGTGTCCGTGATCTGGCATCTCGGCGCACCCAGTCTCGACCGCTGTCGAGGACCACCGGCAGCAAATCGGTTTCAGCCATGCCGGGCCATGCGCGCCCCGCAAGGGCGGTGCCGAGCAGGAGCGCCCGCATGCCAGTGATCAATTGCTCGTCGGAGGTCTCACTCTGGCGGGCGATGGCACTGGCGAAGTGGGTCGCGTTCGACTCGGCGATCGTGGCAAGTTTCCTGGCGTCCGTCGCGCGCAACCGGTCGCGCATCAACCCCTGAAAGAATTGGCTGTTCGCTGCCTTGCGCTCAAAGACGATCGGTGCCGACTCGCCGATCTTCTCGGAGGCTCCTTCGATCGAGATTACACGGGAGTTGACTGGCCATGGCCCCTTGAGTTCTCCCTTGGTCCACTCGCGCGTCGGCGGATCCAGCCACAAGTACCTGCGCAATACCGCTTCGTTGATGACGCTGCGAATCTTGCTGGCGACTCGTTGGTCGAGGACGTCCCCCCGTGCTGCCCATGCCTCGATCATCGCCGAATCCCTGGACGCCGGCGTCGATGCCTCTCGTCGAGCGACAGTTGCCTGCTGGGGCTGAACCTGCTTTTCCTGCCCCTTCTGCGATGCTGGGAATGAGTTGACTTGCTTGACGCTGATCGGGTTCAGGCCCAGTGTGCGCAGCAAGTTCTCGTCCACGGCGTGCAGTGAATTCGGTGCGTTGCCCCATTGTTCAACGACGAACTTGTACCTTTCGGGTTCTGCTTCGTCGTGCTGGTCGATCATCGTCACCACTTCGGTGCTCAAGGCTGCATCCAGAGGGGACAATTTGAAACGGGCGCGGGCCGTCGAATCTGGAAATTTGCATTCCCGCAGGGACTGTGCGTGGTCGATCAGGATCGGGCGAACGACCTTTCCCAGAACGGCGCGTGGGACGAATGCGCCTGGTTTGTCCGCAGTCGAGTGCACCATCCTGACCAGTGCTGATCTGTTGAACGGGTAAAGGCCGTATCCCTCGGGCGACGCCCCGAAGATGTCGTGGCACTGCGTCCGGAATTGACAGCCTTCGCACTGGTTCTTCGTCAACTCGGCCTTGGTGGGCGGTGCGTCCTCGGCCGGTACCCGGGCGACGTTGAGGTACCGCCCCGTGAACGACGCGATCTGGTTGGCCTCGTCGGTCTTCTCGTTGAAGGTCACGTCCAAGCGGAATACCCGACCACCGCTCGCGGCGCCGATGCGGGTCAATGCCGTCTCGGGGAGCATGTCGGTGAAGTAACCGGTGGTCACCGCCATCAGCGTCCTGATCGGTGCCAGCAGCGCCTCACCCTCGCGGACCGCGGGTTCGGTCAACGCGTCGAGCAGTTCGCGCTGCACCCCCTGGATGAGTGCGAAGTCCTCGATGAGCAGCAGTATCTCCCGGCCCTGTGCTGCGTAGACCTTGCGGACCTTGAGGAACGCATCGGAGAGTCTGCCCACCGCGAGGTTCGCCGCTGACCGCAGCGCGGATTCCAAGTGCTCGTTCAACAGGCCGATGGACAGTTCCTGCAACCGAGACTTAGAGTTGATCAAACCGACCAGGCGTTGGGCCTTGTGCGCAGCGTGCTGGACATCTCTGACCTTGAACGGCAGGTCGTCGGCGGTGAAGCCCGAGGACCGCTCGGAGAACTCGGGTCCGCTGTCTTGGAGCAGTTGCTGAGCGAGTTGCGAGATGAATCCGCCTGGCTTGAGCAGATAGCCCTGGAACAGCGGGTCTTGGAGGACGACAGCCAGTCCATCGGGTCCGACCAAGCCGCGGACCTCGGCCGGGGCGCTCGTCCTCGGGATTCCCGCGAGCGTCTCGTTGAGCGAGTTCACGATCCTGCGCGCGAGCATGGCAGCGTCGACCGAGGAACTGAAGACGGAAATTTCGCTTTTCAAGCTGTCCAGGGATGGGTCTTCGACATCCGAGAGCAGGCTTTCCAAGACTGCTTTGAGACTGGTTTTCGTCTTCTCGAGGTAGATGACCTTCTGGTGCGGTCCCGGGTTCAAGTGTTCGCGCACCCAGCGCACGAGGTGCGATTTCCCTGATCCCGACTCCCCAACCAACGGCATCATCAGCGCTCCGCTGTCGGTACGGCGCGTGATGAACTCCGCGAGCACCGCGTGCTCATCAACCGGGTCTTCGGAGTCGACCAGACTACGTTGCACCAGACGGGCTCGGCTGATCCGCAGCGGCGTGTGCGTGGCCAAGAACAGTGCGGAGGACGGGATCACCGCTTCGGTGCTGATGCGGGAGACAGCGGCCTCTGGGGTCCAGCACAGGTAGCCAGACAGGTCAGCCACGGGGCACCTCCAGAACGGTGATCGAGCTGAAAGTCCGGGGGAAATCGGGTTGATCCGGATCGTGCAGGTGCAGTAGGTGGCGCGCGTCGTCGTCCTGCTCGAGCCGCAACCACTTCTCGTCGTGCCCCCGCAGCAAGGCGAACGACAGCGATGGTCCCGCGTAGTTGGGGCCGGGCGATTCGATCCCAATCTCGGTCGAGTAGCGGCCACCGGGGAGCACGGGAAGCGCCTCGCGGAGTTCACCCAGAGCGGAAAGGGGTTCTACGGAGTCGCCTGCCCGCCAGAGGATTCGGACTGTTCTGCGCACCGCTGTGGTGCAGTCGGACATCAGCCTCGCTGCAGTCGAGCCGTCGCGGGCCATCAGCGCTGGTGTACAGAAGCCGAGTGCGCTCGACCACGAGCAGAAGGGGTTCCACCGCGTGTCGTTGACAATGGGATCCCCGAGACCGGACTTGATCGAACCGGGCTGGCGCTGCTGCACGTCCGACCAACCCAGGACATCGTTTACCGGGTCCAAGGTCAAGTACCAGCAGAGGGCTCTCACCAGGTCGCGTGGGCCGGTCTGCGCCGAGTTCTCGCCCAGGCCGGTGTTGTTCTCCGATGCGAGAACGGCCGACCGCAAGTTGTCGACTATCGAATCGGTGTCGGTGTTCGACTTCACCGCGAGACTGATGTCCGTGCCCGATCGTTGGGCCAAACCCAGTTCGACCAGCGTATCCACGCAAGAGTCGAACACCTTCTGGTCTTTCGTACCCGGAGGGCACAGCACGGCTCTGAACTGGTCGACGCCGATCGGCTTGCCGACGTGCGCGAGGTACCTCACCGCGACGAGCAGGTACTGGGGGTAGGAGTTCCCGGCGTTCAACAGGCTCACGTCACAGAGCCCTTCCTGCTACTTCGACCGAGATGCTGGCCGTGTGGATGTTCCGGAACGGGCTGGGTCTGTGGGGGTGCCGGAGTTCGACGGGATGGATTAGGTACGTCACGACGGAGCCGTCCAGTCGCGCCTCGACGGCTGGATCCCAGAGATCACTGCTGTCCGCCACCCAGACCAGAGGTACTTCGCCCGCGACCGCCAGAGTTCCGTCCGCATCGACGATGACCGGGTGGGGAGACGCGGCTTCCTGAATCCTGCGGGCTTCGTCGGAGGTTAGGCCCGGCCCGCCGATGATGGACATCCCGGCCCTGCACAGCTTGGCTATCAGGCCTGTTACGAGGTGCTTTCGCTCTTGGGCGTCGTTCCAGTAGATGCCCAGCAACGAGGTGCCCGCGGATCGGAACGTCTTCAGCGGCTCTGCGTGCGGTGGTGGCTGCCAGGCGAGGTCTGGCGCGGGGTCCCACGGCGTGCGGTAGAGACCGAACTCCGCAGGACCCTCTCGCCTGCAGTGGGGGCAACCCCTGCACGCTGCCGCCGTGTTCAACGTCTCCTCGCCGAAGGAGGCCGTGTAGTAATCTGCCAAGTCCTCGCCGATGCAACTCTGGCCTGTCATCGACCGCCGCAACCTGCTCAGGGCATTCCACTGGGCATTGATCATGACTGTTCGCGTCGCCTCGATCCGCTCCCGGAAGTGGTTCGGATCGTTGGTCCTGGGTTCCAACGAAACACGAACGTGGGTGGTGATCCAGGCATAGTAGTCACCGAGGCGCCGGAACCACTGCTCGTTCGTCTCCGCTTCCTCTCTGACGAGGGGAGCAGCAGGGTGAATCCGCGCCAGTCCCGCACGGACCATGAGGTTGAGGGTGCGCAGGTTCCAGAGGCGGTTCTTTGCGCCTGTCTCCGGCAACCTGGGAGGTCGGGCATCAAGGTCGAGGTCGTAGTGGGCGGGGTCGTCGCGAGGACTCCCGCGGAACATGGTTGTCCACCGTTCCCACGCCTTGGGGGAGCCGATGATGGCCTGGCTGTTCAACTTCTGCGCGATCGGATCGTCGATGACGCCTGCTGTGGCGAGGTAGGCCAGCGACGGCCTTCCATCCCGTCCACCCCGGCCGACTTCCTGGTAGTAGCGGTCCACTGTCTCGGGCAGACAGGCGTGCACGACGCTCCGCACATCGGGTAGGTCCACGCCCAGTCCGAACGCCGAGGTACCTACGATCACGTCATAGGTGGTGCTTCGCGGCCCGGAGGCGGTTTGCCCACTCCACCCCTCCAGTGCCTCACGACGACCGCTCGGGGTCGAATCCCCCGTGACGGAGGAAACACGCTGGAACCCCGACTTGCGCAGTTCGGCGGTCCACCTCCGCGCGTCATCGATCTTCGAGACGTACAGGGCCAGCGGGCGCGGAAGCATGGTCACTGCGCGGGACACCGCCGCGTCGCGTTCGGCCGCCGAGTGGAACCGGTCGACGTAGAGGCTCGGTTCGGTCCGGATCTGCGCCGCCCAGACGATCTTGGTTGAGTCCGACTCCCCGAACAGTTGCGCGATGGTCTCCAGTTGGAGGCCGGTGAGCGTCGCGCTCATGGCGAGCACTCGCGGCTCGGTGCCGGTGGGTGCCGTTCGCCGCCAATTCCGCAATTGGCTGGCAATCGTCTGGTACTCAGGTCGGAAGTTGTTCCCCCACTGTTCGATCAAGTGCGCCTCGTCGAGGACGAGGCTGCGCAGCAGTCCAGCCTCAGCTGCCTGTTGCAGCGGCTGCGCCAGGCTGGCGGCGACTGCCTCCGGTGAGGTGAACACCACGCGCTGGCGGCCGAAGCGGATGGCGTCGACGATCTCGCGCCGGGATTCTTCGCGGCCGTCTTCGGGGCTGGTGTACGCGAACCAGGAGTCGCTGTTTGTCATGGACCGCAGGCGCCGCTCCATGTCGATGGCCAAGACCACCGTCGGGACCACGACGAGGGTCAGACCTCGACCTCCCAAAAGACTTGCGGCAAGGGCGGTCTCGGTCTTGCCATGGCCGGTGGGTAGGCAGATGATGGTTGTGCTCTTGGCGGGGGCGAGCACCACGGACCGCGCTGCTTGCTGTTGTCCCCACGACCGGTAGTGGGTGTACTGCTCTCCCAGTGCGGCTGTCCAGAACGGATCTGCCGGGATGTAGTGGAGTTGCCTGCACAACGCGGATTCCAACCCCAGGTGGACCTCCTGCAGATCAGCGCGGGCTGCCTCGCGTTCCGCCTCCGTGCTGTCGCTCCCGATCGGGGCCCACGACACGGGCCAGACCCGCAACTTCTTCCCGGACACAGGTAGGGTTGCGCACCCTCCCACCTCCCAGTGAATCCGTCCTGGGAGTCGCTCGTCGACCGGAACGACGAGCGCGCCGGCGTTGCCCCGCGCTTCCGCTTCGAGAAGAACCTGCCTGGTCAGTGCGACGACGTCGAGCAGTCCGGCGGATCCGTTCGAAAGACCGGCGAGGGCGTCTGCGAGCCGCCGCGCCGTTGCAGTGGTGCTGTCGTTCTTGAATGGTTCCGGCCAGGAGTCGAACAGCCGTTGTGCGGCACTCCACTGCTCATCGGACACGAGTCGTCCCCGGCACCCGCACCAGGCAGATCGCAGCCACCAACCGCGCGCTGGGGCTCGACAACCCGCTGATGAGGGCATTGGTGACGTCGGTGTCAAGAAGGTAACTCTGTGCGTCACCGACGAGGTGCCCTGCCGCACTACGCGCTCGGGCTTGAGCGCGTGCGATCGCCAACCGCTGCTCAGCGACCTCTCGTGCTTCGTCGCACAGACGCTGGAGGTCAGTAACGGCTCTCATGTGTTCCCTGCTCGCTGCTTCCGCTCTTGCTGTGGCTGATTGGAACTTGTCAGCCCCGCCGAACAGCGCGAAGAGTTCATCCACGCGCTTGTCGCTGTAGTTGCGGTCATGGAGCCGCACCTTGTCGTACGGCTGGTCCAACCACTGCTTCTGCGCCGGGTGGGTCACGGGCGTCTCGCTCAACGCGGGCATCCACACGCGGACTGTGAAAGGAACCAGAATCCTGTCCGCCTGTCGACGCAGAGCCCGTTCCGCCTCGACCTGTTCTGAGACGAGTGAGATGGCTTCCTTCGTGTCCGCTTCGATCAGGTAGTCGAAGCCGAAGTACGGTTCAGCACCCCCGACTTGATGGACATAGGGCCTGCTGAAGGCGGTTGCCTGTCCGCGGTCGTCGTTCCATGCCCAGTTCGCGAGTGCGTCGGTCAGGGGGTTTCCCGGTCGGAACAGGCGGGTGCCGACTGACCTCAGCGAGTACGAACGGTTGAAGGCCGCTTTTGCCGCCGGAGGGGCGACCTTGGTGACCGTACGCATCCACTGCCTCGGATCGACCAGGGGCCGGGACCTCGCGATGTCGAAATGAACCACGCGGTCCGATTCAGATGGCTTGCGCTTGAGGTGGATTCCTCCCTCGCTTTCCGAAGCGAAAGCCAGCAGCGCCTCTTGCCACCCCTTCCATCTCTCCTCGAACCGGTTCAACTCTGGGGCGATGCTCCTCGTTCGGGACACGGTGTGATGGATGGATTCGAGCATGTCCATCTTCTCGATCGCTTCACGTGCATCGACGAGCTTCGACCTGACGAAAGCGGTCTTCGCCCGGATGCCCGCAGGACCCGTTGTGGCGGCCTGCGCCCACACACTCTCGGTTGCCTCGGCAATGGCGTCCTGCAGCGTCGAGACTGAGTCGTCGAAAAGACCATAACCGCTGACCAGCAGTTCGGTCCACGCGTCATTGAGTGTTTCATCACCCTCGGTGGACGAAACCCGGTACTGCGCGGCAGGCATTGACTGGCCGATCGCGTCGACGCTCCGGTAGCGGTCCAACCTACCCATGCGCTGTTCCAGTTGATTGGGGGACCAAGGGAATCGGAGATGGAAAGCCGCTTCTGCGACCTGCAGGTTCAAGCCGTCCTCGCCTGTGCCGTCCATGATCAGGATACGGCGACCTTGCCCCGGTTTCGCCCACTCGCGTACCGCGTCGTGCGACGCCTGCTGATCGACTGTGTTCGTGTGCTCTCCCACCCTGACATTGGGGAACTTCGCACGGAAGTGCTGGACCAGTAGCGAGGCCAACTGCCCGGGGCCGCAGAAGATCACCGAGCGCTGATACTTCTTCAACTCGGATACTAGTGCCGAGGTGAGTGAATGCAAGGCCGAGAACTTGTCCTGTGTGGAGAGGTGGTTCGTCTCGAGGTCCGACAGCAGTCCTGCCTCGAACGCCATGACCGGAGCGGTGGTGAGCGCACGTCGTTCATGCTCGGAGAGTTGAGCCCGATTGGCGGCTGCGCTGTCTGATCGAACCCGCCACCGGAGAGCATCGACGAGGTCGTCGACGATGACCCCACTGCGCGTCGCCAGAACCTTGATCGCGGCGCCCAGTCCTGCTGCCTGCTCAGCTGTCGGCTCTGAGTGCTCGTCAACCGCCTTATAGTACCAATTCAGAACCCCGGTCTCGGCGTGGTCGTGTGCGAGGGAGTCGAGGCCGAGAACGGACGGAGCCTTCCTTCCGCGAACTTCATAGCTGGGGAACTCGGCGTCCGGACTCTCCTGCAGCACCGTCGCACGACGGTTTCGGATGACTCGTCGATGTAGGCGGTAGGTTTCGCTGATGTGCGCGCGGAGTTCTTCAACCCGGGTGCTCAACTCCGAGTCGGTTACCTCCGGTCGGGGCTCGTCGTTCTCGTCGAGCAGGTTGAGCACGGCTTGGCTCAGAAGTTCGAACTGCGTGTCCTCGGCACCGATAAGCTCGCGGATGTCGCCAATCGAGGTCGCCAGGTACATGGAGAACTGCGGGTCGAGGCTGTAGATGCAATCAGCCAGTTCCGCCCGGCGCTTGTACCGCTCTTCGAATCTGGAGGCGTCCTCCCAGGGGTACAGCTTCGGATCCAGGAGGTGCAACATGCCCAAATGCGTCTTGAAGTAGGACGTCGTCGGTGTAGCCGAAAGTAGCAGCACTTTATTGATGGAATGCGCCAGGGCGCGAAGTTCGGGGTAAGCACTTTCTGAAGGACTTTCAACCTGAGTCAGGCGGTGCGCCTCATCTACGACCAGCAGGTCCCATACTCGGTGGCTGGACCACGTTTCGGGTGATTCGTGGGATCGGAACTTAATTTGCGCGTCCCGGAACTCGTCGATGAAAAACTTGGACACCAGTTCTTCCGCCCACTGCCTGCGCAGTTTGTCGGGGGTGAGCACAATGATGCGCGCGGATGGAGTGTCGATAAGCGTTTGACGGATGACGTAACCGGCTTGCACGGTCTTGCCGAGGCCGACCTCGTCGGCGAGCAGGTACCGCTGCACCGGGTCTGAGAGCACAGTGAGCGCGGAATCAACCTGATGGGAATAAATCTCCACTGCGGAAGATAGAAATCCGGAGGTATTGGCGCTTGCTCCCCGTAGTGCAACCAATTCGCGAAGGAATGGAAGGCGGGTGTTGCGAAAATATCCGGACTCATGAGCTCCTACGCCCAGCACTGCCGCCGGGTCGGTGTGCTCCCCGTCCCATCGAGTGCGCAGTTGGTCCGAGGGAATGGGGAAGTCGTACGTATAATTGGGAAATGTGACATAATAGCGGTTGTCGATCCTGCTGCTCACCCTTCCTGGTCGCCATTTCCCATTGTCGGGGTTGCGCCAGTAGACCCGAGTGGTCGGGTCGAGAGGTGCGGGTCTGCACGAGTTGGCGGGCACCCAGTTGGACTCGACCACGGGTACCGCCACCGAAGCGAAGAAGTCCACTCTGGCCTCGCCTCCGGCGAGTTCACTCACCGATCCGACCCCGGGGCTTCCGGGATAAGTGACAGGATCGCCGATGGCCAGTGACTGCTTCATTCGATCACCCCAGGCAATGCGTTGGTGTTGCTCGTTGCTCGCTACGCTCAGCGCGCACCGGTGCGGGCCGTCATGAGCCGCGAGTCGACCTGTCGTACACGCTACCGGTGGCGCTGTGCCCCTGCCTGACTGCGGGAGGACCAAGGGCTCGCAGGGGATGGATCGGCCCGACACGTGGTTGTGTTACTGCGGTGATTGTACCCGTTAGCAACGTGACGCCCGGTAGATGGTTTGGGTAAGGGTTTCCTCATCCGCTGCGTCTGCATCGGCACCGAGATTGAACACCGCCTCAAACGCGCAGGGTCTAACTGTTGGCCGCTGACGAATCGTTCTCTCGCCTCGCCGAAATCTGTGCCCGCAAGTAGTTCGGAGGCCAACTCGCCGACATCGAACGGTCAGCCTTTTCATCGTGATCGGTGCCAGGTTTCGACGTCGTCGAGGGCGATGGCGAGATTGGCGATGTCGCCGAGGGTGAGCCTGCCGGTGAGAGTGGCTGAGAGGAGGTGGTCGGGGAAGACGATGAGGTTGCCGGAGAGGTAGGGCGTTTGGGTGGGTGGTTCTGGAGCTGAGTGGCAAGGATGCGATGGCATGTGTCGAGAATCCGGGGTGTGAGGGTTTCGAGGCGTTCGACCTCATGAGGGTTGATCCCGTGCATTTCAAGGGCGTAGCGGATCTGAGAGGCGGTGGTGCTCATCGCCTGAAGTTGGGAGATGAGGGCGGTCAAGTCCGTGGTGTTCATGGGCTGAGACTCCTGATCCCTCCTGCTTCTCGTTGGATGGCGTGTCCTCCACGAGGCATGGGAGACTGAAATCAACCCTGCCATTGACCCTGGTGGGGAGGGGACGACCAACGGACGACATCCACGCGCCGCAAGGCGGACCTACGGGATCTGGCAGGAGGGGTTCGAGTAGCATCGGCGGGCGCGTCACCCAAGCGCGGGACCCGGACGCTGCTGGAGCAGCGAATCCGAGAGCGCAACCTCACCTACGATGAGTTCGTGGAGTACGCGGAAAGATTTGCCAGGGAGACCAATGAACCTGGCACGCTGAGCTTGCGCCACCTACAACGTCTGGCATCGGGCGAACGGTCGGGTCGTTCTATTTCGGTTCGACCAGTCACCGCTAGGCTGCTGGAACGGATTTTTCAAACCTATATAGACGAGCTCCTGCAAGCCCCGACGGGGTTGAGGAAACCTGACGCGCTTCTATTGCGTCTAGCTGTGGCTATTGTGATGCGCGGTGACGACGTCTTGGTTGTCTGTCGACGTGGAGATGATGCAGGGCTGTACTGGCAATTTCCGGCAGGTATGGTCAAGCATGGTCGCTCGGCGGAAGCGGTGGCAGTTAGAGAAACCCTTGCGGAGACTGGCGTTCACTGTGTCGTGGCGGAGTCTCTTGGAAGCCGGTTGCATCCGGTGACCAACGTCCATTGCGACTATGTGTTGTGCACCTATGTTGCTGGAGACGCGGTAAATCTGGACCCGATGGAGAACGAGAGTGTTCTCTGGGTTGGGCGGGATGAACTTACCAGGCTCATCCCGCCCGATCAGATATTTGCGCCGGTTGTCAGTGCGCTTACGCTTTGCGTTTAGTGTGCAACGAGATGACTGGCGCAACATCGCTCGGAACTGTGCTGATCACGGTTGTTCGCTTTCCGCGACTAGCTTTTACCAGTCCTGCTTCTTCGAGTATCTGTATCGCGCGGTGAACTGTACTGTTTGCGACATTGTGCTTGCGGGCGATCGTGGCAATAGTCGGGAGTGTTTCGCCCGCCTTGATCGCGTCGCACAGGATCGCTCCTCGAAGGTGAGCGGCGATTACTTCGTAGGGATGCTTTGCGTCCTTCTCGGTGGACGACTTCGGTAGCCCGTCACTAGCGAAGGCGATAGGCGGTGTGGGCATGTGAGTCGTCAAGTTGGCCGCCGCGCGCTGGTCGGCCTCTGCTGACCATGCCGCATACACCTTCAAGGTGGTGGTGCCACCGCCACCGTGTCCCAGTCGACTGGCAACTGTTCGGATGTCCACACCCGCTGAGATCAACTCGGTTGCGGAGTAGTGGCGCAACTGGTGAATGTGCATGTCCCAGCCGAGTCGTGCGCACATCCTGCGGTACCGTTGCGTGACGGTGCTCGGTTTGATCCACTGCGAATGGCGGATGTCCGGGGAGAATATCCGTCCCTTCAGGTCCAAGGTTGCGCCTACCGATTTGGCTTGGCTTACGCAGTGCTGCTTGTACCCTTGAAGGATGGCAACCGTGGTTTCGTCAAGGGCTATTCGGCGTTGCTGGTGAGCCTTGGTGTCCTTTTCCCAGGTCTTGGAGTTTTTCTGTGCGACGCTGGTTCGGATTGTGATGACACTCTTGTCGAAGTCGAGCAAGTCCCAGCGCATTGCGCAAATCTCGCCGCGCCGTGCTCCTGTCACCATCGCCATCCACACGAGTACGCCCTAATCGAGGTCGAGGAAAGCGGCGTTGATGATCGAAGCCGCTTCCGCTGCCGTCGGAGGGTGCGGGTCCGCTTTCGGTGCTTTGGGCGTCTCGGCGCGTTCGAGCGGGTTGACTGCGATCCAGTTCCATTTCTGAGCCCGTGACAGTGCGCCACTGAGGCATCCGTGGATCTGGCGGATGGAGGAAGCAGCGAGTGGCTTGCAGGTGTGCGGCTTGTATTTCGCTGAGCACTCGTGCGGGCCTTCCTTGGCGTGCTCGGTGAACTTTCGTCCGTCGCAGTGCTTCCGGCATCGGCGAAGAACGGCATAGAACGAGTCGAGTGTTTCCCCGTCTAGCTTGCCGACCTGAATCCGCCCCAGTAGAGGGCGGATGTGGTTCTCGATGTAGCCCTCGTAGCCGCTGCGAGTGGTCTTCTCGACATTGATGAGGTCTAGGTACCTGTCCATGAGTTTGTTTACGGTGGCGCGCGTGCGAGGTGCGCGTTTCTCGTCAACGCGGGACAGCAAGCGGGTCAACGCCCGCTCGGCTTCCTTCTGCTGCTGCGGGTGATTAGGGCCGATCGTCTCCGTCAGGTAGACGCGCTTGCCGGAGAGCGGGTCAACGCCGCTGTACACGCGGGCGCGCAGAGCGCCGCTCGGCAAGGCTTGGATCGTTCCTCGCTGGCGGTTGCTGCCCCGCTTCCTGGGCGCCCTCATGACGCGACCGTACGCCGGTCGCACCACGCACGGCACCACGCCGAGTGCGAAGAGGCGTGGAGTGGAGTCGTCTGCCGATGCGTTGATCGGTGCGTTTGCCCTGGTGAGCGGCCTACCGAGTGGTCATTTCTTGCTGGTGCCCCCGGCAGGATTCGAACCTGCGACGCACGGTTTAGGAAACCGATGCTCTATCCCCTGAGCTACGAGGGCCTACGCCGGGACACCTTACCGGGTCCTCCCGCAGGCTGATGCAGGAGCACACCCCCACCTGCTCCACTAGGGGCGATCCCGGATGTCCCCAACCTGCCGACCGGGCAGGCTGCGCAGTGGGTTTGTCCCCGGCTGCCCGGGGGCAAATGGGGTGTAAGCGCAGGTGAGAGGGGAGCCAGGGGTGACTGACGGGGTGTTGGAGATCGACTCGATCTCCAAGAGGTACGGGGATGTGGTGGCTTTGGCAGGCATGTCCTTCGACGTCCGGGCGGGGGAGTTGTTCGGGTTCGTCGGGTCGAACGGGGCGGGGAAGACGACCACGATGCGGATCGCGCTCGGGGTGCTCTCGGCTGACTCGGGGGAGGTGCGGTGGGGTGGGGCGCCCATCACCGCGGAGACCCGGCGGTGGATCGGGTACATGCCGGAGGAGCGGGGGCTCTACCCGAAGATGAAGGTGGGGGAGCAGCTCATTTACCTCGCCCGGTTGCACGGGCTTTCCGCCGGGCGGGCGAAGCGGGCCGTGGAGGAGTGGGCGGAGCGGCTCGGGGTGGCCCAGCGGTTGGGGGACGAGGTGCAGAAGCTTTCGCTGGGCAACCAGCAGCGGGTGCAGTTGGCCGCCGCGCTGGTGCACGAGCCGCGGATCCTGGTGCTCGACGAGCCGTTCTCCGGGTTGGACCCGGTGGCCGTGGACGTGATGAGCCAGGTGCTGGTGGACAAGGCGCGGCAGGGGGTGCCGGTGGTGTTCTCCAGCCACCAGTTGGACTTGGTGGAGCGGTTGTGCGACCGGGTGGGGATCGTTCGCAGTGGACGGATGGTGGCGTGCGACCGGGTCGACGCGCTGCGGGAAGGGGGACGGGTGCGGTTGGTCGTCGAGGCTCCCGGGGCTCCCCCGGGGTGGGCGGATCGGGTGCCCGGTGTGACCGTGGCGGAGCACGTGGGGGCGCAGACCGTCCTGGAGCTCGGGGAGGGGGCTGACGACCAGGAGGTCCTCCGGGCGGCGTTGGCCACCGGGCCGGTGACCGGGTTCTCCCGGCGGCGGCAGTCGCTCACCGAGCTGTTCCGCAACGTGGTGTCCGAGGAGGTGGCGGCGTGAGCGGGCCGGACGTGCGGATGGGGAACTGGGGCGCGGTCGGGCTGGTCGCCGGGCGGGAGGTCGGGACCCGGTTGCGGTCGAAGGCTTTCCAGGCGACGACCGCGGTGACCCTGCTCCTGCTGGTCGGGTTCACGTTGGTCATGAAGTTCACCAGCGGTGACGGCGCCGACGCGACCGTCGGGTTCACCAGCGCGTCGGCCGCGTTGGAGGCGCCGCTGAAGAGCACCGCCACTGCCGTCGGGCAGGACATCGACACCCGGGCGGTCGCCGACGAGGCCGAGGGGCGGCGGTTGGTCGAGGACGGCTCGCTCGACGCCCTGCTGGTGGGGGACGGGTCGAAGCTCGTGGTGGTGGTCAAGAAGGAGATCGACTCCTCCCTGGAGAGCGCGGTCAACGTGCTGGCGGGGCAGTTGGCGCTCAACCAGCAGATCACCCGGCTCGGCGGTGACCCCGCCGAGGTGAACCAGCGGGTCAGTGGGGCCACCGCCGAGGTGCGGCCGTTGGAGGCGCCCTACGACTACAACGGGCAGCAGCTTGTCATCGGCATGATCGCCGGGATCCTGATCTACATGTCGCTGATGATCAACGGGCAGTCGGTGGCCCAGGGCGTGGTCGAGGAGAAGTCCAGCCGGGTGGTCGAGCTGCTCCTGGCCACCATCCGGCCGTGGCAGTTGATGGCGGGCAAGGTGCTGGGCATCGGCGCGGTCGGGCTGCTCCAGATGGTCATCATCGGCGGGGTCGGGTTGGGCGTCGGGTTGGGGCTGGGGGTGCTGGACGTCTCCGTGTCGACCGCCGTGGGGACGGTGGTCTGGCTGGTGGTGTGGTTCCTGCTCGGGTTCGTCGCCTACTCGCTGGTGTTCGCCGCGCTCGGGGCGCTGGTCTCCCGGCAGGAGGACGTCGGCGGGGTGATCACGCCGCCGCTGCTGTTCGTGATCCTCGGGTACGTGCTGGGCATCTCGATCCTGCCCTCCGACCCGGGCAACCAGCTCGTGGAGGTGCTGTCGGTGGTGCCGCTGTTCGCCCCCACCCTGATGCCGATGCGGCTGGCCATGGGCGGGGTGCCGTTCTGGGAGGCCGGGCTCGCGGTGGTGCTGATGCTGGCGCTCATCCCGGCCCTGGTGTGGCTCTCCGGGCGGATCTACCGCAACGCCGTCATGCGCAGCGGTGCGAAGGTCAGGCTCAGGGACGCCCTGCGCGCGAGCTGACACCGTTCGGACGAGGGCCCCACCGCCTCGGCGGTGGGGCCCTTCGTCGTGTGGGTCGACTCCCGGTCCGGGGCGGGTTGGGGCGGCCCGGGAGCCGGGTGCCGGTGAGGAGAACACCGGGGCGAGGAGCCGCGGCGGGGTAGCATCCGAGCGAGTCCGACCTGGTCGGCGCACCCGGGGCGGGTGCGGTGCCGGGCAGCCACGAGGCCCCCGCCGGGGCCGAGGACGCCAGTCGGGAGGCGTTGTGATCAAGGTGATGGTCGCGGACGACGAGGACCTCGTCCGCTCCGGGCTGCGGACCATCCTGTCCAGCGCCGGGGACATCGAGGTGGTCGCCGAGTGCGACGACGGCTCCCACGTCGCCGACCTGGCCCGGCAGCACCGCCCGCACGTGGTGCTGCTCGACATCCGGATGGGCGCCTCCGACGGGATCGCCGCGCTGCGCAGGCTGGTGGCGCTGCCGGAACCGCCCTCGGTCTCGATGCTGACCACCTTCGACGTGGACGAGTACGTGCAGCTCGCGCTGCGGATCGGCGCCCAGGGGTTCCTGCTCAAGGACACCGAGCCCGCCCACCTGATCAAGGCGGTGCGCGACCTGGCCCGCGGCGGCGCGGTGCTGGACCCCAAGGTGGCGGCGCGGGTGGTGTCGGCGGTGGCCGACGGGGAGCGGGCCGCCGAGCCCGCCCGGCGGCTGCTGTCGTCGCTGTCGGAGCGGGAGCTGGAGGTCGTCGGCCTGATCGGGCAGGGGATGTCGAACGCGGAGATCGGGGCGGCGCTGCACCTGTCCGAGGCCACGGTGAAGGGGTACGTGTCCGCCGTGCTGGGCAAGATCGGTGCGGCGAACCGGGTCCAGGCCGCGCTGGTCGCCTACCGCGGCGGGCTCATCGCCTGACCGGCAGCAGGTGTGACAGAGCCGCGAGCGGGGGACCAAGGGGAGGGTCCCCCGCTCGCGGCTCGTGTCTGCTCCGGGGATGGAGCGCCGGTCCGGGGGCAGCGGACCGGGGTTGGTCTGGGCCGTCTCCCGACGGCCCAGCGTCTACTTGAGTTCCACCGGCTGCCCGCCCAGGGTCACCGGGACGGTGTTGTTCGCGCCGACGACCAGCTTCACGGTGTCGTTCGGGGCGTGCGAGCGGACCGCGGCCACCAGGGCGTCGGCGGAGTCGATGCGGCGGTCGTCGAGCCGGGTGACCACGTCGCCCTGCTTGAGGCCCGCCTTCTCGCCGGGGCCGCCCGCCACGACCTCGGCGACGAGCGCGCCGCCGCCGTCGGCGTTGTCGCGGACCGAGACGCCCAGGACGGTCTGGGTGGCCTTGCCGGTCTTGACGATCTCGTCGGCGGTGCGCCGGGCCTGGTTGATCGGGATGGCGAAGCCGATGCCGACCGAACCGCCCTGGGCGCTGGCGCTCGACGACGGGCTGTAGATCGCCGAGTTGATGCCGATGATCTGCCCGGCCATGTTCACCAGCGGGCCGCCGGAGTTGCCCGGGTTGATCGCCGCGTCGGTCTGGATGGCGTCCATGACCGTGGCCTGGCTGCCGTTCTCCCCGCCCGCCCTGGTAGGGCGCTGCAACGAGCTGACGATGCCGGAGGTCACCGTGCCTGCCAGCTCGAACGGGGAGCCGATGGCCACCACGGGCTGGCCGACCCTGAGGTCGTCGGAGCGGCCCAGCTCCGCCACCGGCAGGTCGGTCACGCCCTGGGCGCGGACCACCGCCAGGTCGGATGTGGGGTCGCGGCCGACGATGGTGGCCTTGGCGGTGCGGCCGTCCTGGAACACGGCCTCGATCTGCCCGCCGGAGGCGGCGACCTCGACCACGTGGTTGTTGGTGACGATCAGGCCGTCGCCGCTGATCACGAACCCGGAACCCTCGCCAGCCGAGGACGGGCCGCGCACCTGCAACTGCACGACGCTGGGCAGCACCTTCGCCGCCACCGCCTCCACCGAGCCCGCCGGGGCCGACCCGGTCTGCTGGGCGGTCGGCGGCGTGTTCAGCGCGGTCGCCGCGGGGCTGCCGGTGTCGTTGTCCTGGGCCACCAGGTAGCCGCCCGCGGCACCGGCGCCGCCGCCGACGAGCAGCGCCAGCACCGTCATGCCCGCGACCAAGCCGCCCGCGCGGCGCCGCTGCTCGGGCTGCGCGGTCTGGTGCTGTCCGAGCTGGTGCTGCTGGTAGGGCGCGGCGGCGGGCTGGCCCGGGTAGCCGGGGTGCTGCGCGGCCGAGCCGTAGAGCACGCCCTGGGCACCCGTGGCGGGCTGGTGCTGCTGCGCCCCGCCCGCGGCCCACGGGGACCACTGGGCGGAATGGGAGTAGGCGGAGTTTCCGGCCCCCGGCGTCGCGGGGCCCTGCTCCCCGGTCGCGCGGGGGCCGGACTCCTGTCGGTCGGGGCCCTGTTCCCCGGCCGATGCCCGATCACTCGACTCCGACGCCCCCTGCGACGTCGAGGCGGCCCCTGCTGCCGCCTGCGCCGACCACGGGTTGACGTCGCCGGTTCCCTGTCCGGTCACGGCGTCGGGGTTGTTCTCGGTCATGTGACCACCTTGAACCTCTCGACTGAGAAGGACCTGAGACGTGCCTGTGCGCTCGCCGAGGAAATCAGCGGCCGTAGCGGGCGGGGGCCGCGCGCAGCCGGGCGGCGAGGTCTTCCGGTGTGACGTCGTTGATCCACACCGCCATGCCGGACTCCGACCCCGCCAGGTACTTGAGCTTGTCCGCCGTGCGCAGCACGGAGAACACCTCCAGGTGCAGCCAGGCGAGGTCGCGCCCGGTCGACACCGGAGCCTGGTGCCAGGCGGCGATGTAGGGAAGCTGCCGGTCGTAGAGGCCGTCGAGCCTGCCCAGGACCCGCAGGTACAGCTCGGCGAAGTCGTCGCGCTCCTCCTCGGTCAACGCGGGCAGGTCCGGCACCTGCCGGTGCGGCACCACGTGCACCTCCACCGGCCACCTGGCCGCCGCGGGCACGAACGCCGTCCAGTGCTCGGACTCGAACAGCACCCGGGTACCCGCGGAGCGCTCCATTTCCACCACGTCCCCCATCACGGGGCGCCCGTGCTGGGCCAGGTACGCCTCGGCGGTGGAGAGCATGAGGGCCGTGCGCGGGGTGACGAACGGGTAGCCGTAGACCTGCCCGTGCGGGTGGCTCAGCGTCACCCCGATCTCGTCGCCCCGGTTCTCGAACGGGAAGACCTGTTGCACCCCTGGCAACGCCCCCAGGGCCGCGGTGCGGTCGGCCAGCGCGTCCACGACCGTGCGCACCCGGCTCGGGGGCAGCTCCCCGAACGACGTCGTGTGCCGGTCGGTGAAGCACACCACCTCGCACCGCCCCAGCCCCGGGCCGACCGGCACCAGACCGGGCTGCACCGGGCCGGTGGCGTGCTGGGAGAACGACGGGAAGCGGTTCTCGAACACCACCACGTCGTAGCTCGACTCCGGCACCTCGGTCGGCTTGCCCGGCGCCGACGGGCACAGCGGGCACAGCCCGGCGGGCGGCTTGTACGTGCGGGTCTGCCGGTGCGCGGCCAGCGCCACCCACTCCCCGGTCAGCGGGTCGCGCCGGATCTGCGAGGCGGTCTCGTTGCGGGGCAGGTCCCGGGTGTCGACGGCGGTTCTGCCCGGGGCGTCCGGGCGGTCGTCGAAGTACAGGATCTCGCGGCCGTCGGCCAGGTTCCGGACTGTGCGCCTCACACCGGCAGTCTAGGAACGCTCAGCCCGGGGCGCCGGGCAGCCGCATCGCCATCAGCGCCCCGCCGTCGGCCGAGCGGCTGGCGAACACCGAACCGCCGTGCCGCTCCGCGGCCTGCTTCACGATCGCCAGGCCCAACCCGGAACCGGGCAGCGTGCGGGCCTCCTCCGAGCGGTAGAACCGGTCGAACACGTGCGGCAGGTCGCTGTCGCTGATCCCCGGCCCGGCGTCGGCGACCTGCACGAACGCGTACCCGTCGCCCGCGTCGCGCAGCTCGACCCGCACCACACCACCCGGTGGGCTGAACTTCACCGCGTTGTCCAGCAGGTTCAGCACCGCCCGCTCCAGCGACGCGGCGTGCCCGATCAGGTGCCAGGGCTCCAGCCGCACCTCGAAGGTCACCTCGCCCGCCCGCCGCCGGGCCCGGTCCAGGGCGGCGTCGACCACCTCGACCAGCTCCACGTGCTCGCGCACGGTCGGCGCGGCGTCCTCGCGGGCCAGTTCCACCAGGTCGCCGATGAGCTGGGTCAGCTCGTCGAGCTGGGCGCGCAGGTCCACCTGGATGTCGGCCTTGTCCTGCGGCGCCAGCGCGGGCGCCCCCGGCGCCTCGGAGGCCAGCATCAGCTCCAGGTTGGTGCGCAGCGAGGTCAGCGGCGTCCGCAGCTCGTGGCCCGCGTCCGCCACCAGCCTGCGCTGCCGCTCCTGCGACTCGGCGACGGCGCCGAGCATGGTGTTGAAGCTGTCGGTGAGCCGGGACAGCTCGTCGTCGCCGGACACCGGGATCGGCCGCAGGTCACCGGTGCGGGTCACCCGTTCGGTGGCGGCGGTGAGCCGCTGCACGGGCAGCAGGCCGCCCCGGGCCACCGCCGTGCCCGCCAGCGCCGCGACGATGATGCCGGACCCGCCGATGACGATGAGGACCACCGCGAGCTTCGCCAGCGTGCTCTTGGTGGTGTCCAGTGGCTGCGCGAGCACCAGCGCGGTGTTGTCCAGGAACGGGTACGGCCGGGCCAGGATGCGGGTGTCGGTGCTCGCCTCGGTGCGGATCGAGATCGGCGTCAGCCCCTGGGCGACCTTCAGCTCCTCCGGGCCGACCCTGGGGTGCTCGACGGTCATGCCCAGCGCGGACTGCCCGTTGCCGTCGACCACGTCGAACTGGATGTCGGTCAGCTCCAGGAACACCCTGGGGATCTCCGCGCGGGTGGAGGTGATCGCCTGGGTGTTGCGCAGCAGCGCCGTGGCCCGCTCGTTCAGGCTGTCGTCCACCTGCTGGTACAGGCCCCGGTAGACGGTGAAGTAGGCGCCGAGGGAGACCAGCGCCACCGCCCCGCCCACGCACAGCGCGGCGAGCAGGGTGATCCGGGAGCGCAGCGACACCCGCTCCCGGGGCTGGAGCGGGGCGGGCCGGGTGTCCTCGTCGACGACCGCGGTCACGGCGGGGTCTCGCGGAGCACGTAGCCCACCCCGCGGACCGTGTGCAGCAACCTCGGTTCGCCGTCCGCCTCGGTCTTGCGGCGCAGGTACCCGACGTAGACCTCCAGCGCGTTGCCGGAGGTCGGGAAGTCGTAGCCCCACACCTCCTCCAGGATGCGGCCGCGGGTCAGCACCTGCTTGGGGTGCGACAGCAGCAGCTCCAGCAGGGCGAACTCGGTGCGGGTCAGGCTGATCTCGCGCGCGCCGCGGCGGACCTCCCTGGTGCCGGGGTCCATCTCCAGGTCGGCGTAGCGCAGCGGGGCCGACTGCGGGGAGCCCGACTGCTCCGGGGTGGCCCGGCGCAGCAGCGCGCGCAGCCGGGCCAGCAGCTCCTCCAGGGCGAACGGCTTGGGCAGGTAGTCGTCGGCGCCCGCGTCGAGCCCGGCGACCCGGTCGGACACCAGGTCGCGCGCGGTGAGCACCAGGATCGGCAGGTCGTCGCCGACGCCGCGCAGCCGCCTGCACACCTCCAGCCCGTCCAGCCGGGGCATCATCACGTCCAGCACCATCGCGTCCGGGCGGGAGCTGTCGGCGCCCAGGACGGAGTCCAGCGCCTGCCTGCCGTCGCTGGCGAGGTCTACCTGGTAGCCGTTGAACTGCAACGAGCGCCGGAGGGACTCGCGCACGGCCCGATCGTCGTCGACCACGAGGATGCGCATGCCACCAGTGTGTCCTGTCGGGCTGAGACGCGCCTGAGAGCGCTCAGAACGCGTCGGCCGTCCGGGGCCTGCCGGGGGCGCCGGTCAGCAGGTCCAGCGCGCGCGCCGCGGCCGGGTCGCCGTCGAGCAGACCGGCGCGGCGCAGTTCCGCGGTGGTCGACGCGCCGCTGTACCAGGGGCCCAGCGCCCGCGCGGCCATCCGGGCGGTGCCGTCGCCGCCGCGTTCGCAGTGGACGGTGCCGCCTGCGGCGGTCAGCCGCCAGCGGCCCGCGTTCCACGGGGCGTGCCGGTCGGTGACGTCGAGGTCGACGGTCAGGTCCGGGGCGTGCGGCCAGCCGCGGTCGGCCAGGGCGGTGGGCAGGTCGACCACCCGCAGCATCCACGTCTCCACGTGGCTGCCCCTGGTCACCGCACCGGGGATGAGCAGGTCGAACAGGGCGGTGTCGAGCACGCGCACCGTCGCAGCCGCGGTGTGCCCGGCCCAGGAGGCCAGTTGGTGCAGGAGGGCGTTGGCGGTGTCGGCGTCGTCGGCGACGAAGTCGTGGACGTGCAGGCTCTCGCCGTCGGGGCGGGTGGCGGAGAGGTAGCCGGTGATGCCGTCCGGTCCGGGGACGACAGTGAGCAGGTCCAGGTCGAGGGCGTGCTCCGGGGTGAACGCCGGAGTCCCTCGATCGAGTGGGCCGTCGATCGTGCTCGCCGTGCGCAGGTACGCCCGGTGCACCCCGCCGAGGTCGGCCGCGGTGGCGGGCCGCACCTCCCGGGTGCTGCGCGGCACCACCGCCAGGCCCGCCAGCGGAACGGTCGCCCGCTCGAACGTCCCCGCGTGCTCCCAACCGCGCTGCCGGTACGGGCGCACGACGTAGGGGAACAGCGTCGAGATCCCCTGCCCCGCCTCCCGCATCAGCGGCAGCGTCTCGTCGAGCAGCGCGCCCGCCACCCCCCGCCCACGCGCGTGCGCGGCCACCGCCACGCCGGCGATGCCACCCATCGGCACCGCCCGACCGCCGAAGAACTGGCGGTACTCCCAGATCCGGGCGAACCCGACCCGCTGCCCGCCCAGCTCCGCGGTCAGCCCGGTCCACCCCGGCGTGCCCGCCCAGTCCGGGTCGACCTCCCGGGGTCCGCCGAAGGCCAGCCTGCGCAGGCGGTACGCGTCGTCGGCGTCGGAGGTCCGGAAGGGACGGACGGTCACCACCGGAAGAAGCCCCGCCCGGTCTTGCGCCCCAGCTCGCCGCGCGCCACCTTCGCCCGCAGCAGCTCGGGCGGGGCGAACCGCGGCCCCAGCTCGCGCTCCAGGTGCTCGGCGATGGACAGCCGGACGTCCAGGCCCACCAGGTCGGTGAGCCGCAGCGGCCCCATCGGCCACGCGTACCCCAACCGCATCCCGGTGTCGATGTCCTCCGCCGAGGCCACCCCCTCCTCCAGCATCCGGATCGCCTCCAGCCCGACCGCCACGCCCAGCCGGGACGTGGCGAAGCCGGGGGAGTCGCGCACCTCGATGACGGTCTTGCCCAGCGCCTCCGCCCACCCGCGCACGTCCGCCCGCACCCGCTCGGGCAGCCCCGCGTGGTGCACCAGCTCCACCAGCGCCTGCACCGGCACGGGGTTGAAGAAGTGCATCCCGACCACCCGGTCGGCGGGCAGCCCCTCGGCCAGCCGGGTGATCGACAGCGACGACGTGTTCGACGCCAGCACCGCCCGCGGGCAGGCCGAGGCGACCTCGGTGAACACCGCCCGCTTGAGCGCGAGGTCCTCCGGGACGGCCTCGACGGCCAGCGCGGTGTCCGGCGGCAGGTCGCCCAGCCGCTCGACCGTGCTCAGGTTCGCCAGCAGGTCGGCGGCGGTGGTCCCCTCCGGGAGCTTGCCGCGCTCCTCGGCCTTGGTCACCGAGGCGGTCACGTTCGCCACCCCCTGCGCGGCCCGCCCGGCGTCGGCCTCGGCGAGCACGACGGAACTGCCCGCGGCGAGGAAGACGTGCGCGATCCCCGCCCCCATCGTGCCGCCGCCGATGACCGCCACGGTTGCCGGTACGCCGCCCACTGAAGTCCTCCTCCGTCGACCGGAGTCCTTCTTAGCAGTCGCGCGCGGGCGTGTGACGATGCCGGTATGCGGATCATCCTGTTGCGCCACGGCGAGAGCCTCGGCAACGTCGACGAGCTGGCGTACTGCCGCACCCCCGACCACTCGCTGCCGCTGACCGCGCTCGGCGAGGCGCAGGCGGCGCGGGCGGGCGCCGACCTGCGGGCCCTGCTCGGCGACGAACCCGTCGCCGCCTACGTCAGCCCGTACGTGCGCACGGTCGGCACGTTCCGGCTGCTCGACCTGCCCGCGGTGCAGCGGTGCGTGCCGGAGCCGCGGCTGCGCGAGCAGGACTGGGGCAACCTGCAGGACCCGGACGAGCAGCAGGTGCAGAAGCGGCTGCGGCACGAGTTCGGCCACTTCTTCTACCGGCTCCCGCACGGCGAGTCCGGCGCGGACGTCGACGACCGGGTGGCCAGCTTCCTGTCCGAGCTGGAGCACCGGGTGGCCCGCGACCCGCACCACCCGGACACCGCGGTGGTCGTCTCGCACGGCCTCACCGTCCGGCTGCTGTGCCGCCGGGCGTTCTCCTGGAGCATCGACCTGTTCGAGTCCCTGTCGAACCCGGCCCACTGCGACCCGCGCGTCCTGACCCGGGTGGGGGACGCCTGGACCCTGGATAGGCCGTTCGAGCAGTGGCGTCCCTCACCGGATGGGACGCACCAGGTGTGACGCGCCCGCCCGACGGCCGTCGGGCGGGCGGACCGCCTACAGGTAGCCGCGCCGGTACGCCGCGACCAGGCGGCGCGGCACCAGCAGCTCCCGCCCGTCCGGCGTGGTGATCGGCACCAGGTCCGGCGCGGTGGCCTTCCACTGCGCCCGGCGGGAACGGGTGTTGGAGCGCGAGGTCTTGCGCTTCGGGACGGCCATCAGCGCTTCCCGTAGCGGCGGTGGAACCGCTCGACCCGGCCCGCGGTGTCCATGACCCGCTGGTTGCCGGTCCAGAACGGGTACGAATCGGCGGTGATGTCGACCACGAGCAGCGGGTAGGTGTTGCCGTCCTCCCACTCGACCGTCCGGTCGGAGGTGGCGGTGGACCGGGTCAGGAACTGCTTGCCGGTGGACTGGTCCCGGAAGACCACCGGGTGGTAGTCGGGGTGGATTCCTGGTTTCACAGCGCGATCTCCTCCTGGATCAGTGCCGCGGTGAACGCGGCGGTCAACGTCTCGGGGTCGGCGGCGTGGGAGAGGATCACCAGCTCCTGCACGCGGTCGCCCCACACCGGGTCCCAGTCCAGCGCCGCGCGGGCCCGGCGCTCGGGGGACACGGCGTCCCAGTCGTCGGAGGCGGCCAGCCAGGTGCCGCCGGGGCCCACGCACACGCCCCCGCCTGCGGACTCCAGCAGCAGCACCTCGTCCGGGCGCCCGGCCACCCACACCCTCCCGCGCGCCCGCACCACGCCGTCGAGCAGCACGTCCAGCGCGTCGACCAGCCGGTCCTGGTCGAACGGCCTGCGCTCGCGGAACACCGTCAGCCCGACCCCGCACTCCGGTCGCAGCGGCGGCTGCCCGCGCAGCAGCGGGCCGAACACCTCGTCGACCTCGCCGCCGTCCCGGCGCACGGCCCGCAGCAGCGCGGGCCCGGCCTCGGCCAGCGGCACCCGGGGGGCCGGGGCGGCGAGCCGGTCGAGCACGGCGGTGGTGCGCGCGTCCGGGGCGCCGGTCAGCACCAGCGCGTCG
>NZ_JAJCXD010000043.1:0-67777 GCF_021056305.1 Actinokineospora sp. PR83 | reverse complement strand
GGGGGGTGGGAGGGCATCGGGTGGGGGGTCAGATGCTTAGAGGGCGCGGGGTGAGAGGGCGCAGGGGGAAAGGGCGGGAGGTTGGGGGGCAGGGGGTGAGGGGTGAGGGAGTGGAAGGTCAGGATGGGGGCGGCCAGGGCGGCGGCGATTTCGGGTTGCAGGCGGGTTTGTTCGTGCAGGCCGACTTCGATGTTGGCCAAGAGCAGGAGTTCGGTTCGGGCCTTCGGGTCCTCGGTGAACCTGGCGCGGTAGTAGTGGGTGAAGGCCTGCTGGAGGTAGTGCTGGCCGTTGGGGGGTGGGCCGGGGCGGAGGGTGGCGCAGAAGGCGGTGATTCGCTGGTTGTCCGGGGTTTGGTCGTGGGCGAATTCCGTCAGGAAGCGGGCGAACTCGTGGGCGATTTCAGCGAAGACCTTGAGGTTGCCCCTTGCTCCGGCGTCGCTTGCTGGTTTCAGGCGGGTGAGGGTGGCGATGGTGTGGTGGAGCAGGCGTTCGGCGCCTTGGCGGGCTTGGTGGGGGAGTGCTCGGCGCAACACCCCGGTGAGCAGGGTGGCTATGGCGGAGGACTCGGGGGAGGCGGTGAGGAGTCTTTCGGCCAGGCGGCGGGGGTCTTCCTGGCGGATCGTCTGGCCTACCTGCTTGGAGGCCCACACCGCGAAGGTGCACCAGTTGGCCGAGCCGCCGGTGAAGTCGGTGAGGGCTCGGGACAGGGCGTGGTAGCAGTGGGTGATCATCAGGTTGCGGATGACCGGGTCGGGGTGGGCGGCGATGCGGGTGACGTCGGCGACCGTCGGGGTCGGGGGGCTGGTGGGTTCCTGCTCGTCCGCGCGGAGGGGGGTGGTCATCGAGGGGGCCTTCCTGTCCGGGGTCCGCAGGGCCATGACAGGAGTCGCGCGGGTGGGGGTTGGTGTTAGGGGTGATTTGCCGGTTGTTCGGGGGGCCTGGTGGGGACGGTGGTTGAGGGGGAGTCGGCTGCTGGACTCCGTTGGCGCGGTCGCTCGGGGGTGGGGGCAGTCGGCCAATGGGTGCCGGTTGTGTGGGCGCTTGGGACGGGAGCAGTTGGGTCGCTTGGCTTCAGTGGGGCGTTGCATGGGGCGGGGCGCCGGTCTTCGCCTGTGCGGTCACCTCGGATGGGAGCAACTGGCTGCGGGGCTTTGGTGGGACGGGTCGCTCCGGGTGAGGGCAGTCGGCCACGAAGTTCTACTGGCGCGGTCGCTCCGGGCGGGAGTGGTTGGCCACTGGGTTCCGCTGGGGTGGTCACACCGGGCGGGGGTAGTCGGTCGCCGGGTTTGGTGGGGTGGTCGTTTCGGACGGGAGCGATCGTGCGTCGGGTTCCGCTGGGGTGATTGCTGAGGGCGGGAGCAGAGTCGGTTGCTGGGGCTTGGTGGGGTGGTTACTCGGGGCAGGGGCAGTCCGGGGTGGAGTCGGTCAGCCGGGAGCAGAGCAGGATGGAGCCGGGGGAGGAGCTGACCTGGAGCGTTCCGCCCGGGCGGGTAGTCAGGAACACGGTCACCGCCTCGGCGCCCTGGTGCGGCTTGGTCGGCTTGCTGTCCAGGTTGTGTCGCGCGTTCGGTGGTTGCACGAGACAGGCCTGCCGCCGCTGCTGCGGCAGGCCGCAGGATGCCGAGGAGGGGGTAGCGGAGCGTCAGGTCCTCGGTGAGCGCCGCGGCGACGGCGGTTTGCATGGCTCCGAAGGTCGGGAGGAGGGTGACTCCGCCGCTTGCCGATGACGGGGTGATGATCGAGTTTGGACCATCACGTCGACCAGGATGATCATGAACATTCCGGCCGGTTCAGTGTGGAACACCATGGCCAGGACGATCCGATGCCGCCGTGGGTCAGGCCGCTGACGGACAGGCTCATCAGCAGCAGGGCGCACTGCTCCGGGCGCCGGAACAGCAGCAAGAGCAAGGGACGCGTACAGGGCGACCACCCCGGCGGCGCCGAGCAGTGTGGCAGGCAGCAGCGCCGAGCGGGGGAAGCCCGTGGGCACCAGGCGGCGGTCGAAGTCGGCTGAGCGGCGGACGGCGGTGAACGTCACGAAGTCGATGAGCGGGGTGACCGCGTTCATCGCACCGGAGGTCATCCCCAGCTCGTTGGCGTCCACCGAGGTGGCCCGTCCGGCGGGGCGGGAGTGGACATCGATGGGTTCGCTGGGGATGATCACGTTCACCAGCAGCGGCCACACCGGGATGAACACCAGCACCAGGGTCGGGGCGACCCGGTTGCGGGAGTGCTGGGTGATCTTGTGCCTGGTGGCGTTGGACAGTGAGTCGCGCCGGTCACCTTTCGGGCAGTGGCTGAGGCTCGTCGGGTGTAGGTCGAACTCGACGTCGCGCAGCACCTCGTGGCCCCGGGAGGACTTGTGCGGGTCGACCACCCGTGTGCTCCCTTGGGCCCTCTCAGGACATCTCGGTCAGGACAGTGCCAGGCAGCGCAGCCAACTCCGGTCGGCGCCCGCGGTGGTCAGCAGTGCGGCCAGCACCCCGGTGGCCCCGGACAGCAGGGTGGTGTCGGTCCCGGCGAGGCGTGCCACCCGGTCTAGCCGGTCGTGCAGGTGCCCGGTGAGCCAGTCTCGCAGCGCGGCGGCTGGGGCGGACGCGGTGTGGCGGGCGAAGGCGTCGACCACGAGCAGCACCCCGGCCGCGCCGTGGCAGACGCCCAGTCGGTCGCTGTCGCGGTCGCCGTCGAGGTGTACGTCGGCGTCGAAGCCCCCGCACAGCGTTCCCACCGCCCGCACCGCGAGGTCGCACAGGTCGTCCCCGCCCGGGGCGCCCGCGCGGACCAGGGCCCGCCCGGCCGCCCACAGCGCCCAGCTCACCCCGGGGTTGCCGTAGCACCAGCCCTGCCGGTGGGCGACGGCTTCCGGTTCCCCGCCCGCGGCGTGGCGCCAGGACACGATGCCCGCGCCGTCGACGTAGAGCCCGGCGACCAGCCAGGTCGACAGGTGCGCCACGGCGCGGACCGCCTCCTCGGTGGGGTCCACCGCCGACAGCGCGGCCAGGACCCCGGCGGCGCCGTGCGCCAGGCCGGTGACGACGTCGCCCTGGGTCCAGCCGACCAGTGGGTGGTCGCGGTGGGCGCCGATCCGCAGGCCCGCCAGGTCGGGGGTGGCGGCGAGGGCGGCCAGGTGCGCGGCCGCGCCTGCCCGGGGTGTTGCGACCGGTTGCGCCAGCAGCGTCCCGGCCGGGCCGCTGACCAGGTCGTAGTCGGTGAAGCCGACGGCCGTGGTGCGCCACGGCCTGCGGTCGGCCGCGGTGGCCAGTGACCGCGCGGCCCGCTGCGCCGCGGGGCCGACGTCGGGTCGGACCCCGGCGATCAGGCACAGCCCGGCCACCAGACCGGACAGCCCGTCGTGCAGGCCGGTCCCCGCCCGGCCGCGCAGGCCGGTGCGCAGCCACAGGTCGGTGGTCTCGTGGCAGGTCCGGCGCTGGTCCTCGGTGGCGTCGGGGTGCGCGGTCACCAGGGTGGCGAGCACGGCCGGACCCAGGTCGGATCCGGCCGTGCCCATCGGGTGACGAGCCGTCCAGGAGGTGAGCACGTGGTCCGCGACGAGCAGCAGGTCCCGCGTCGAGGCGTTGCGCGGGGTGGTCGATACGCCGGGAACCGCCATGTCCCGCTCCCTTCCGGCTCAGCTCAGCAGTACCAGTGCCAGGACCAGCCACCGCCGCAGCCGCCGCTGCACGCGAGCAGGGAGATGGCCTCGCCGCGGTCTGCCGAGTCCAGTTCGGTGATCTGAGCGTCGAGCTGCTCGACGAGTTCGTCGAGGTCGGCGAGTTCCACTGTGGATTGCACGGTGTTCTCCTTCGCTTGACTTCCCCACCGGTGGACCCGGTGGTGGTTGGGGTGAGTCGGCGCTACACCGCCGTCACGAACCGGTTCGCCGCCTCGGCCTGCGGGTTCAAGCCGCGCCACGCCCTGGCCGCGCGGTCGGCCACCCGGGCAGGCCCGGGGTCCGGTGGGAGGCGGACGACCAGTTGGGCGGCGAGCCCGTGGCCGAGTTCGTCGCGCACCGGCAGGTGCTCCGGGTCGGGCAGCATCTCCTCCAGCACGAGCGCGGGGACGGCGGGGTCGGCGAGCAGGCGGTCGAACACGCGCAGCGCGGTGACGCTGTCCAGGTCGACCGGGCGCGGTCGCCGCCCGCCCGCCGCACGCGCGAAGTTCCAGCGCGGGGCGCCGGTGGTCGCGCGCAGGTCCGCCAGCCGCCGCACCCGCTCGACCACCGGGGCGCCGGGGTCGGGCAGGGCCGCGCGGTCGACGCGGACGGTGGCCCCGGCGATCACCAGCCCGCCGTCGAGCACCAGCCGGGGGGTGCGGGCGCGGCCGGGGAAGGCCGCGGCGGGGTCGCCCAGGAGCAGCGGCGCGGCCAGGTGGCCGATGGGCGCGGCGGCGCTGAGCAGGGCCACCACGACGTCCCACGGCGCCATCGGCGTCCGGGTGGCGTGGCAGACCGGCCACAGCGGTCTGCCGTCGTCGTCCTCGGCGACGACGCGCCCGTCCTGCCTGCGCACCAGGATGCGGTCCAGCGGCAGGTAGCGCCCCGGTCCCGCCTGCCCGGCGAAGTAGGTCGACAGGTCGGCGTCGCCGGTCCAGGTGCGGGTGTAGCGGGGTCTGCGGACCGCGTTGGCGCTGCGGTCGTGCTGCGGGGGCACCAGGACCTCGACGACCTCCGCCCCGCACCGGGCGGTGACCTCGGCCAGGAAGCCGCGGTAGTCCTCGACTTGCGGCACCCGGCCGTGCAGTTGGTGCAGCGCGTCGGCGAACCGGGCGTCGAGCACCCCGGCGGGCAGCACGGCCTCCAGCACCGCCACCGGACCGTCGCCTGCCAGCGGACGCACCAGGCAGTCGACCGGCCACGGCGGCAGCGCCGCGGGCGGGGCGCCGAGCTGGTCGAGCGCGGCGGCGTTGATGTCGACCTCGTCGGCGTCGGCGTGCCGGGCGAGCCAGTCGGCCAGCCGCCGGTAGGCGCTGCCCGGTCGCGGTTCGGGCCACTGGGCGGCCGGTGGCGTGGGCGGGCGGTGCTGCGCGCCGTCGAGGAACTCCGCGACGACCTCGGAGGCGGGTCGGGGTTCTGGGCCGACCAGGTCGAGCACCGGGTGGCCGCCGCCGGTGCCCCCGGCGCCCTCGGCCAGGACCGCGCCGAGCCTGCCCGCCTGGGCGACGAGCCCGGCCAGCCGGGTCACCGCGCCCGCCGGGACGTGCCCGCGGCCGCGGCGGTAGACGTCGACGAAACCCCTGTCCGGCACCGCCCCGCGCGGGTTGGGCGACCAGTCCCGCAGCTTCGACACCGGCTGGGCGGAGAGCTGGAGCACGCCCAATCCGACCAGGTGGCGCAGGAAGGCGCGCACCGTCGGGTGGTGCCGTTCTTCCGGGGCGAGCAGCCGGACCACGTCGGCGGTCCGCAGCGCCCCGGGGCCGAGCAGGCGCCGGACCGCGTCCACCGCGGGGGTTTGGCGGATGCGCACCACCCGCAGGCCCTTGGTGCTGTCGTGGTCGGCCACCCAGCAGCACAGCCGCGCCTCGCGCACCCAGTGCAGGCCGGTGATGCTCAGCCAGGCGTCGGGCAGGTCGGCGGCCGTGGCCAGCACCCGGCGGTCGGCCTGGATGTTCGACAGCGAGTGCACGGCGTAGTCGGTTACCTCGAACCCGGGCAGCAGCCGGGTGTCGCGGTCCGGGGCCACGCCCACGAGCGCGACCTGCCCGAGCCAGCCGCGCGGTGTCGTCTTGAGCGCCGCCCGCGACAGCAGGCGCAGCAGGTAGTCCGCGCGCTGGCGCAGCCGCTTGTCGGTCCACCGCTCGCCCGTAGCCAGCCGACCGCGGATCTCGTCGAGCACCTCGGGGGCGGTCTGGGAGACCACCCTGGCGGCGGTGGGGGAGCCGGTGACCAGGTTCCACGGCAGCGCGGCGAGCCTGCTCCGCTCGGCGAGCACCGCGTCCGCACACTCCGCGCGGGCGGTGGTCAGCGCGGTCGACCAAGTCGCCGCGCGGACCAGGTCGTCGGTCAGCGCCTGCGGCACCCCGAGGGCGACGCCCACGACGGCCAGGCGCCTGCACCGCGGCTCGTCGACCGGTTCGCCGCGGGTGAGCTGCCTGCGCAGGGTGATCGCCGAGGTCCGCACCGGCGCGGGCAGGTCGGGGTGCGGCACCAGGTCGGCGCTCACCCGCTCGGCGAGCCCGGCGGCGAACGACCGGTGGTCGGTCTCGTCGCGGCTCAGCCGCCGCAGGGCGTCGAACAGCCCGGGGTTGCCCGCTTCGGCGACCAGGGCGGCCGGGACACCGGAGACGCGCAGCAGCCCGGCGGGTCCCTCGGGGCGGAAGTCAGCGGACACGGCCGTCCGCCCCGGCGAGCGCGGTGGTGATCAGCGCCTGGGTGCCCGGGCTCAGCGCGGCGCGGTTCCAGTGGAAGACCGTGTGGTAGCAGGCGGCTTCGCGCGGGCCGACGACGGCGCGCTCGGTGCCGAAGTACTCCGCCCACCACCGCCTGCACAGCGGGCGCACCTGTTCGGCGTGCCGGTCGGCGAGCGCGCGGACGTCGGCGGGCAGCGCCGCGGCCAAGGCATCGGGATCGGCCCAGTGCGCGCGCAGCCGCGCGGTGACCGGGCCCTCGACCGGGGGTGACCCCGGTGGCGTGCGGCGACCGGAGTCCGCCACCCGGCCCCAGACGTCGCGGTCCTCCCAGCCGACTACCCGCAACCCGTCGAACACCGCGCGCAGCATCAGCAGCGACAGCGCCCAGGCGGGGGTCTTGCGCGCGGTGGTGTGGTGGTCCAGCCAGGTCAGCGAGTCCACTGTGAACAGGCGGTGCACGTGCCGCATGGACTCGTCCCCGCCGAACAGGTGCGCCTCCGGTTCGTAGACCGCCGACCGCACGCCCCGGACCAGCCCGGCCGCCCGCCACCGCTCGGCGTGGCGCCGGACCTCGGCGCGGACGAACTCGCCGCGGCCGGGGGCCGGGGCGAACCGCACCCGCAGCCCCGGCGGCTTGTGCATGAAGAAGAACTCCGCGGCCGTCCCGCCGTCGAGCAGCTCGTGCGCGGTCGCGGCCAGCTCCGGGTACAGCGCGGACAACCCGCCGGGCGCCACCTCCAGGCCGAGCTGCACCCACCCGCCGCCGCGGGCCGCGCGCAGCGCCGCCGTGCCCGCGGCCAGGAACGTCCGCTGCGCGTCGGCCAGCTCGCCGTCCGCGACGCCGGAGAGCGCGCTCGCGCAGTCGGCGAGGAACGCCGCCATCGGGGCCACCCCCTCGGACGGGGGCGCGGTGGTGGACAAGGACATGTCGACTCCACTCGGGGTGCGGGAGGTGGTCGGGTGCGGAGTGGACCGGTGGGGGCCGGTTCCGTCGCGCTCCGGTGGAACTCAGGAGGCGTCGTCCGGCTCCACCTGGGCCAGCAGCCAGCCGCCGTCGCACTTCCACGAGTCCGATTCCAGCGCCCCGGCCTGCTCGACCATCGTCCCCACCTGCGTGCAGAAGTTCTCGGTGCCGAAGAAGAACACCGGGATCCACGCCTCCTCCGGCGTGGGCGCTGCCGCCGCCGCGGGTGCGGGCGGGTTGTCCGCGGGGACGGGCTGCGCGGCGGCGGCGCCTGCCGAGCCGACGGCGAACGCGGCTGTGAGCAGGGACGCGGCGAGGGCGGTGCGGATCATTTTCTTCCTCCTGGTGGGATTTCACGTCCCGCCCGCGGAGCGCGGGCGGTGGTCGGTGGTGCGCCGGTCAGCGGTCGCGGTGGACGACGGTGTCGGCGAGCACCCGCCGGACGGGGCGGGGGATCGCGCTGTCAGCCCGCCAGGAAATCGTCGAGCACGGCGTCGACCTGGCGCCGGATCAACGCCTTCCCGGAGACCGGCGAATGCGGTTCCATTTACGTGGCAAGTGACACTTGCCCTCCCAGGTGTGCTTTCACGCCACGCTCGGAGAAAGGTGGCGGTTGGTGTTGTCAGCAATTGCTTCTCGAACGTAACACTCGTTCAAGGCGTCGTCAGTAATATTACCGGCCCTTTTGCTCTGCCAGCCATTAGCGGAGCCTCGGTATACCGATCGGGGGTGGGCGACCGGCCGGGAGACACACTCCGTGTCGAGCAGGTTCGCCTGATGGTGCCGCGTTTTCTTGTGGTGTGAGATGTTTGAACGGGCAAGTCAAGCCCCGGTGCGGAAGACCACCTGTGGAGGCGGGGGACAAACAGGCTTTCGAGTGAGAAACCGGAACCCGTCCGGATTTCCGGTCGGGCATGGTCGGTCAGGCGCCGACGTAGTCCGCGAGGTGTTGCCCGGTCAGGGTGGAGCGGTCGGCGACGAGGTCGGCCGGGGTGCCCTCGAACACGACCCGGCCGCCGTCGTGGCCCGCGCCGGGGCCGAGGTCGATGATCCAGTCGGCGTGCGCCATGACCGCCTGGTGGTGCTCGACGACGATCACCGACTTGCCGGAGTCGACCAGCCGGTCGAGCAGGCCGAGCAACTGCTCCACGTCGGCCAGGTGCAGGCCCGCGGTCGGTTCGTCGAGCACGTACACCCCGCCCTTGTCGGACATGTGCGTGGCCAGCTTGAGCCGCTGCCGCTCGCCGCCGGACAGCGTGGTCAGCGGCTGGCCGAGGCTCAGGTAGCCCAGCCCGACGTCGGCGAGCCGACCCAGGATGGCGTGCGCCGCCGGGATGCGCGCCTCGCCCGCGCCGAAGAACTCCTCCGCCTCGGTCACCGACATCGCCAGCACCTCGGCGATGTCGCGCCCGCCGAGCCGGTACTCCAGCACCGACGCCAGGAACCGCTTGCCCTCGCACTCCTCGCAGGTGGCGGCCACCCCCGCCATCATCGCCAGGTCGGTGTAGACGACGCCCGCGCCGTTGCAGGTGGGGCAGGCGCCCTCGGAGTTGGCGCTGAACAGGGCTGGCTTGACGCCGTTGGCCTTGGCGAACGCCTTGCGGATCGGTTCGAGCAGCCCTGTGTAGGTCGCCGGGTTGCTCCGCCGCGAGCCGCGGATCGGGGTCTGGTCCACCGACACCACGCCCGCCCCCGGCGGGATCGAGCCGTGCACCAGCGAACTCTTGCCCGAGCCCGCGACCCCGGTGACGACGCACAGCACCCCGAGCGGGATGTCGACGTCGACGTCGCGCAGGTTGTGCCTGGTGGCGCCGCGCACCTGCAGTGCGCCGGTGGGGGTGCGCACCGACGGCTTGGGCTTCGCCCGGTCGTCGAGGTGGCGGCCGGTGGTGGTGCCGCTGGCCCGCAGCCCGTCGAGCGGGCCCTCGTAGCAGACGGTGCCGCCCGCCGCGCCCGCGCCGGGACCGAGGTCGACGACGTGGTCGGCGATGGCGATCGCCTCCGGCTTGTGCTCCACCACGAGCACCGTGTTGCCCTTGTCCCGCAGTTGCAGCAGCAGGGTGTTCATCCGCTGGATGTCGTGCGGGTGCAGGCCGGTGGTCGGCTCGTCGAAGACGTAGGTGACGTCGGTGAGCGCCGACCCGAGGTGGCGGATCATCTTGACCCGCTGCGCCTCCCCGCCCGACAGCGTCCCCGAGGGCCGCTCCAGCGCCAGGTAGCCCAACCCGATCTCCACGAACGAGTCGAGGGTGTGCAGCAGCGCGGCGAGCAGCGGCGCGACCGACGGCTCGTCGAGGCCGCGCACCCACTCGGCCAGGTCGCTGATCTGCATCGAGCAGGCCTCGGCGATGTTGACGCCGCCGATGCGCGAGGAGCGGGCCGCTTCGCTGAGCCGGGTGCCCGCGCACTCCGGGCAGGTGGTGAAGGTGACCGCCCGGTCCACGAACGCCCGGATGTGCGGTTGCAGCGCCTCGCGGTCCTTGGCCAGGAACGACTTCTGGATCTTCGGGATCAACCCCTCGTAGGTGAGGTTGACGCCGTCGACCTTGACCTTGGTCGCCTCCTTGTACAGGAAGTCGTTCATTTCCTTCTTCGTGTACTCGCGGATCGGCTTGTCGGGGTCGACAAAACCCGACTCGGCGTAGACCCGCACCGTCCAGAAGCTGTCGGACTTCCAGCCGGGGATGGTGAACGCGCCCTCGGAGAGGGACTTGGAGTCGTCGTAGAGCTGGGTCAGGTCGATGTCGGAGACCGAGCCCCGGCCCTCGCAGCGCGGGCACATGCCCCCGGTGATGGCAAAGCTGCGCCGCTCCTTGACCGTCTTCCCGCCGCGCTCGATCGTGACCGCGCCCGCGCCGCTGATGGAGGCGACGTTGAAGGAGAACGCCTGCGGTGAACCGACGTGCGGCTGCCCGAGCCTGCTGAACAGGATGCGCAGCATCGCGTTGGCGTCGGTGGCGGTGCCCACGGTGGACCGCGGGTCGGCACCCATCCGCTGCTGGTCGACGATGATCGCGGTCGTCAACCCCTCCAGCACGTCCACGTCGGGCCGCGCCTGCGTCGGCATGAAGCCCTGCACGAACGCGCTGTAGGTCTCGTTGATCAGCCGCTGCGACTCCGCGGCGATCGTGCCGAACACCAGGGAGCTCTTGCCCGAACCGGAGACGCCGGTGAAGACCGTCAGCCTGCGCTTGGGGATCTCGATGCTGACGTCGTCGAGGTTGTTCGCCCGCGCGCCGTGCACGCGGATGAGGTCGTGGCTGTCCGCGCTGTGGCCTGCCGCCCTCGTGGTCATGTCTTCGTCGTCTCCATCCGTGGGGCGGGGCTCAGCGCAGTTCCTGGATGCGGACCAGGTTGCCCGCGTCGTCGCGGACGGCGCAGTCGCGGACCCCGTAGGGCTGCTCGGTCGGCTCCTGGACGACCTCCACGTCGGTCGCCTGCAACCGGGCGAAGGTGCCGTCGAGGTCGGGGGTGGCCAGCAGGACCGCGGCGTAGCTGCCCTTGGCCATCATCTCGGTGATGGTGCGGCGCTCGTCCTCGGTGATCCCGGGGTCGGCGGCGGGCGGGTGCAGCACGATCGACGTCCCCGGCTGGCCCGCCGGGCCGACGGTGATCCAGCGCATGCCGCCGTAGCCGACGTCGTTGCGGACCTCGAAGCCCAGGGTGTCGCGGTAGAAGGCCAGCGAGGCCTCCGGGTCGGTGTGCGGGAGGAAGCTGGAGTGGATGGTGATGTCCATGGCGCTCACGCTAGGTGCGGCTCGGGCACCCGCGCTTCTCGATTCCTGACCGGTCTGGTGACCTGCTTCGCCACGCACGACGGCATCCCCGCCGTCGCCTGCGCCGCCTGCCGCCGGTAGGTGCTCGGCGGCACCCCGACCAGCTCGGTGAACCGGGTGCTGAACGTCCCCAGCGACGAGCACCCCACCGCGAAGCACACCTCGGTCACGCTGAGGTCACCGCGGCGCAGCAGCGCCATCGCCCGCTCGATCCGCCGCGTCATCAGGTAGCCGTACGGCGACTCCCCGTAGGCGAGCCGGAACTGGCGGCTGAGGTGCCCGGCCGACATGTGCGCGCCCCTGGCCAGCGCCTCGACGTCCAGCGGCTGCGCGTACTCCCGGTCGATGCGGTCGCGGACGCGGCGCAGCCGCGCGAGGTCACGCAGGTGCCGCGCTTCATCGGGTCTGCTGGTCACGGGCGAATCCTGCCACGTCGTGGCCCGGGGCGGCACCGTCCACAGGCAACCGCCGCCGCGGGTCCCCGGCGTGGGCGTAGCGGCGGGCGAGGTGGGCGAAGGCGTCGCGCAGCTCGGGCGGGCCGACGACCTCGATGTCCGCGTCGAACCGGCCGAGCGCGGCGGCCAGGCCGGTCCAGGACCACGAGCCCAGCAGGAGCCTGCACCGGTCCGGGCCGAGTGCTTCCACGACGCCGTCACCGCTGTAGGCGGACACCACGGAGGCGGGCAGGTCGAGGACGACCTCGCCGCGGCAGGGCCGGCCGCCGGTGGTGTCGGAGCCGCGGAAGCGGTTGGCCACGAAGGCGGGCACGTCGCCGCCGGGCAGGTCGCGGGGGGTGAAGCGGGGGCCGGTGGGGGTGCGCGGGGTGATGCGGTCGGCGCGGAAGGTGCGCCAGTCGTCGCGGTCGAGGTCCCAGGCGAGCAGGTACCAGCGGCCCGCGCGGGTGACGAGGTGGTGCGGTTCGACCCGGCGCGGCGGGGCGTCGGTGCGGTCCGGCGGGTAGTCGAAGCGCAGCACCTCGCGGGCGTGGACGGCGGCGCTCAGCGCGGTGAGCACGGCGCTGTCGACCCGGGCGTCGGACCGGTCGACGGCGGTGACCCGCAGGGTGTCGATGCGGTGGCGCAGCCGGGCGGGCATGACCTGCCGGACGGTGTTGAGCGCCCGCGCCGCCGCTTCCCCGATGTCCGCTCCGGAGGCGGCGGCGAGCTGGAGGGCCACGGTGAGGGCCACGGCCTGGTCGTCGTC
Source organism: Actinokineospora sp. PR83 (assembly GCF_021056305.1). Classification (NCBI taxonomy): domain Bacteria; kingdom Bacillati; phylum Actinomycetota; class Actinomycetes; order Pseudonocardiales; family Pseudonocardiaceae; genus Actinokineospora; species Actinokineospora sp. PR83. Next base: position 55,489 of record NZ_JAJCXD010000043.1, on the reverse strand, counting down.
GAACAGCAGCGGCGGCAGCTCCGCGCCCGCGTCGAGCCGGTAGCCGCCGTCGGGGCCCTTGACCGCGGTGATGGGGTAGCCGAGTTCGCGCAGGCGGTCGACGTCGCGGCGCACGGTGCGCGCGCTGACGTCCAGCCGCTCGGCCAACAGCGCCCCCGGCCAGTCCCGGCGTGCCTGCAACAGCGACAGCAGTGCCAGCAGGCGGGCGGAGGTTTTCGGCATGTTCCCATCCTGCCCGCAGAAGAGGACAGATCCTGTCCGCCACCCCTGCCACTGTTGCCCCATGCCGAACGACGCGGAGACGACCGCCACCCCCGACGCCGAGCGGGTCGACCTGCTCGCCGCGCTCGCCAAGGCCCGTGCGGCCCTGATCGCCACGACGAGCGGCCTCGACGACGAGCAGGCGGCCGCGCGCCCGACCGCAGGCGAGCTGTGCCTGGGCGGGCTGGTCAAGCACGTCACCGCCGTCCCCGACCTGTCGGTCACCCACCCGCTGCCGGACGCGCCGTGGCACGAGCCCGCCGGGGGCGTGCTCAGCGCGCGCGGGGCGCTGCTGCACGTCCTCGCCGAGACCACCCGGCACGCCGGCATCCTCCGCGAAGCCCTCGACGCGCGGAAGTCGAGCTGAGCGCCGTGAAGACCGATGGAAGCGCCGTGTTGGGCACCCGGGCGCTCAACCGCGCCACGCTCGCCCGGCAACTGCTGCTCGACCGCGCCGACGTGCCGGTCCTCGACGCCGTCGCGCACCTCGGCGGGGTGCAGGCCCAGGAGCCGCAGGAACCGTTCACCGGGCTGTGGTCCCGGCTGCGCGGGTTCAACCCGGCGGCGCTCTCGGACCTGGTGACCGGGCGGGGCGTGGTGCGCACCCACCTCATGCGCCGCACCGTCCACCTGGTGACCGCGGCGGACGCCCTGGCCTGGCGCACCCGCCACGACGCCATGTTGCGCCAACGGGTGCTCGGCACCTACCGCCGCGAACTCGCCGGGGTCGACCTCGACGCCCTCGCGGCGGCGGGCCGCGCGGTCCTCGCCGACGGCGAACCCCGCTCGATGGGCGACCTCGCCCGCGCGGTGGTCGAGCGCTGGCCCGCCGCAGGGGTGCGGCCGCTGGGGGAGGCGCTGGTCGCCGCCCTCGTCCCGGTGGTGCAGTTGCCGCCGCGCGGGCTCTGGCGGGTGCGGGCGGGCGCCCGGTACGCGCCGATGTCCACCTGGCTGGGGCGCGAGGTCGACCCGCTGCAGGATGGCCCCGACCTCGTCGGTCAGGCCCTGGTCCGGCGCTACCTGGCCGCTTTCGGGCCTGCTGCCACGGCTGACGTGCGGGCGTGGAGCGGCCTCGCGGGCCTTCCGACCGCGGTGAAGGCCCTTCGCGGGGAGCTGGTGGCCTTCCGCGATGAGCGAGGCCGGGAACTGCTGGACCTCGCCGACGCCCCGCGCCCCGATCCGGACACCCCGGCACCGGTGCGGTTCCTGCCCGCGTTCGACAACGCCCTCCTCGGCTACGACGACCGGAGTCGCATCGTGGACACCGCGCACCGGGGCCTGTCGGTGGCGGGGGAGCGGGCGGTCCTGGTGGACGGGCGGGTCGCCGCGACCTGGGTGGTGGAGGCGGGCACGGTGGTCGTCAACCCACTGCGCGGCTTCTCGCGGGCCGAGCGGGACGCGGTCGTCGAAGAGGGGCGGGAACTGGCCTTGTTCCTGTCCGACAAGGAGAGTGACCGCGTCCGGATCACCGACGTCGCAGGCTGAGCGCTGCGTCGGCTGCGGTTCGGCAGCGGTCGGTCCGCCATGAGAACTTTGCCGAACAGTGGCGTGACCTGTTCGCCAAGGGAAAGGGGAGCACAAGCGCGTGGTGCTTGCGGATCGGCTGGAGGCCGTGATCGGCCGGTGGGTTGTCGTCGGGCTCGTGGTGGTTGTGGCCGGGTGTTCGCCTGCGGAGACCGATCGGCCGGAGCCCACTCGGGGTGAGACCGCGGCACGGCCGGTGCCGGTGGTGCCTCCGGCCGGGGATGTCAGGCCGTTCGTCGACCGGGCCTGTGAGCTGTTGTCCGCTGAGGTCGCGGTGGGATTCGGGTTGTCCGTGCCCGGTGAGCAGAGCAGCACCCCGGACGGCGGTCTCTGCGTGTGGCAGGGGGAGGTGCGGGTGGGCTTGCAGGTCCGGCCCGGCGGGGATCCGCTCGGCGACAGCTACCGGCGCAGCGGCACCTGGCAGGTCTTCACCCCGCTGACCGTCGGCGGGCAGCCCGCGGTGCTCACCGGGACCGCTGATCCGGGTTCCGGCTGCCACCTCGTCGTCGGGACCGCGCCGGGGCAGGGGCTCGACGTCGACCTGGCCGGGCGGGAGGTGGGTGTCGACTGGTGTCGGCGGCTTATGGGCATCGGGGAGGCGATGATCGCGGAGGTGCGCAACCAGGCAGGAGGGTGAGCGCTCCTCCGCAGGGGTGACGCGGGATCGTGCCGGTCGTGCCGGGCGCGGGCGAGGCGGCACCCGGTCTGCGGGTGCCGCCTCGGGCCGCCTACAGCGCCTTCCAGTCCACCACGCCCTCGGCCAGGGCGGTGATGGTGGCCAGCAGGCCCAGCCGGGCGGCGCGGAGGCGCTCGTCCTCGGCCATCACCATGACCCCGTCGAAGAAGTCGTTGACCGGGGTGACCAGGGGGGCGGCCAGGGTGGTGAAGTCGGCCAGGTCGCGGGGGCGGTCTGCCAGGCGGGTGGCGACGGCGGTGACCACCTCGTGCAGGGCCAGTTCCACCGGTTCGACCAGGTCGCCCGCGTCGTACCGCGCCGAGGTTCCGGTGGGGACGATGCGGCGGGCTCGCTGCAGGACGGCGGTGAGGGCGGCGAAGTCCTCGTCGCCGATGCGCTTCTCCAGTTCCGCCAGGGTGGTGTCGGCGGTGGCGGGGGTGTCGGCGAGGGGGAGGACCGCCTGCACGAGGTTGTGCTCGTGGCCCGCGTCGAGGAGTTGCTGCTCGTAGCGGCGGATGGTGAACTCCCTGGCGTCGGCCAGGGCGTCCTCCTTCAGCTCCACGCCGTGGGCGGTGATGCGGGCGGCGGCCGCGGCCAGGCCCTCGGTGAGGGTGATGGCGGCGACGGCGGGGGTGGCGCGCAGGATGGTGACGACACCGCCCGCCGCGCGGCGCAGGCCGAACGGGTCGGAGCTGCCGGTGGGGGTGGCGCCGATGGCGAACAGGCCCGCCAGCAGGTCGAACCGGTCGGCCAGGGCCAGGACCGCGCCCGCCGCGCTCTCCGGGGGGGTGTCCGACGCGCTGCGGGGCTGCTCCATCTCCGCCAGGGCCTGGGCGACCTCGGGGGTCTCGCCCGCCCGGGCGGCGTACTCGCGGGCCATGGTGCCCGCCAGGCTGGACAGCTCGACGACCATGTGCGAGGCCAGGTCGAACTTGGTCAGGGCGCCCGCCCGCCCCACCGTGGCCCGGTCCTCGGTGGACAGGCCGGCCAGCTCGGCCAGGGTGCCCGCCACCGAGGCGATGCGGTCGGCGCGGTCGGCCATGGAGCCGAGGCGCTCCTCGAAGGTCAGCTTGACCAGGCCGAGGCGGTGCTGCTCCGGGGCGATCTTGAGGTCGGCGCGCCAGAAGAAGGCCGCGTCCTCGTAGCGCGCCCGCAGCACCGCCTCGTTGCCCGCGCGGACCAGGTCGCGGTCGCAGTCGCCGTTGGCGACGGCCACGAAGTGCGGGAGCAGGCCGTTCTCGCCGCGCACCGGCAGGTAGCGCTGGTGCTTGCGCATGACCGTGGTGAGGATCTGCTCGGGCAGGTCCAGGTACCGCTCGTCGAAGGAGCCGAGGATGGTGTTGGGTTCCTCGACCAGGTTGGTGACCTCGTCGACCAGGGCGGCCTCCGCGGTGGTGTCGACCGTGCCGCCGACGGTGGCCGCCAACTCGGCCGCGTCGGCGACGATGCGCTCCCGGCGCTGCCCGGCGTCGGCGACGATGCCGTGGCCCGCCAGGAACTCCAGGTAGCCCTCGGCCGACGGGACGCGGACCTCCGGCTCGGCCGCCGTGCGGTGCACGCGGGTGGTGGTGCCGCTGCGCAGCGACGACACCGCGACCGGCAGCTCCGCCTCGCCCAGCATCGCCAGCAGGTAGCGGACCGGGCGGCTGAACGACAGGCCCGGGTCGCGCCAGCGCATGTTCTTCTCCGCGCGCAGCTCGGTGACCACCTGGGCGAGCACGTCGCTGAGCACGGTCATCGCGCCCCGGCCCACGTCGGTGCGGACGACCGCGACGTGCTCGACGCCGTCGACGTCGACCCGCACCAGGTCGGCGGGGTCGACGCCCTGGCCCCTGGCGAAGCCCTGCGCGGCCTTGGTCGGGTTGCCGTCGGCGTCGTAGGCGGCGGTGACGCGCGGGCCGCGCACGGTGCGCTCGGCGTCGGGCTCGGCGGGCTGCACGTCCCGCACCAGGGCGATGATGCGGCGCGGGGTGGCGTAGCCGCTGATCTCGCCGTGGCCGAGCCGGGTGGCGGCCAGCTTGCCCGCCAGCACCTCGCGCACCCAGGTCGCGGTGGCGGTCACGTCCGAGTGCGGCATCTCCTCGACGCCGATCTCGAACAGCAGGGTGGCGGGCGCGTCGACCTCCGGCAGCGGTGCGGGCACCGAGGCGGGCGCCAGCGGCGCGACCACGCCCAGCGGGTGCTCCAGCTCCTGCCTGCGCTCGGCCCAGAGCTGGGCGGCGCGGCGGGTCAGGGTGCGCATCTGCCCGAACGACTTGGCCCGCTCGGTGGTGCTGATCGCCCCGCGCGCGTCGAGCACGTTGAACGCGTGGCTGCACTTGAGGACCTGCACGTACGCGGGCACCGGCAGGCGCACGTCGAGCAGCCTGCCCGCCTCGGCGGCGTGCTCGTCGAACATCCGCTTGGTGGCCTCGACGTCGGCGTCGTCGAGGTAGTAGCGGCTCATCTCGTACTCGGCCTGCCCGAAGATCTCCCCGTAGGAGATGCCGTCGGCGTAGGCGATGTCCTTGAAGTGGGCCACGCCCTGCAACGCCATCAGGATGCGTTCGAGCCCGTAGGTGATCTCCACCGACACCGGGTCCAGCACCAGGCCGCCCGCCTGCTGGAAGTAGGTGAACTGGGTGATCTCCAACCCGTCGAGCCACACCTCCCAGCCCAGGCCCCAGGAGCCGAGTGCGGGGGAGGCCCAGTTGTCCTCGACGAAGCGGATGTCGTGGGCGCGGATGTCGACGCCGAGCGCCTCCAGGCTGCCCAGGTACAGCTCCTGCGGGTTGCCCGGGTCCGGCTTGAGGATCACCTGGAACTGGGTGTGGGTCTGCAACCGGTTGGGGTTCTCGCCGTAGCGGGAGTCGTCGGGGCGGACGCTGGGTTCGACGTAGCCGACCCGCCACGGCTCGGGGCCGAGCACCCGCAGCATGGTGGCCGGGTTCGCGGTCCCGGCGCCGACCTCGGTGTTGAACGGCTGGGTCACCAGGCAACCTCGCTCGGTCCAGTAGCGCTGCAGTGCCAGCAGCGCGTCCTGCATCGTCGGCGCGCTGTTGGTGCTGTCCACCCGGACGTCGTGCTCGTTGCTGTCGGTCACCGGTTCCGAACCCCTCGTACGACCTGGTCGGTTGAACCTCTCGGTTCATTCAGGAACGGCATTCTGCCACGTGGCGGATCGCCTCCCGGCGCCCGCCGCTGCCGCGCCCGAGCCGGTCACCACCGCCCCGACCGGGGACAACCGACGTCACCGCATCGGACGACCCGGTTCCCGCGGGCGCCACCGCGCGCAACGCCACGACCCGGCGGACCTCGCCCCACCCGGGCACCGCCGCCGGTCCTCGCGCGGCCGGGCGGATCGACGTGGCCGGGCGCGGAGATCCTGTGCCACATTGGGTGGTGCGGGGTTCCCCGTCAGGCCCGACGGCCCGAGCGCCCGGCCGATCGAGCCCCTCGGCCGCACCCAGCGGGCAACCCGCCCACCGACCTCACTCACCCCGAGGACCACAGTGACCACCCGCACCGACAGCCCGTCCGCCCTCAGCGTCCTGGTCGGCTACGCCCGCCCCCACCGCGCGGTCCTGCTCGGCAGCCTGCTGCTGGTCCTCGTCGCGGGGGCCGCGGGGCTGGTCCAGCCCCTCGTCGCCCAGCACGTGCTGGAGTCGCTCGGCACCGAGGGGGCCGTGCTGCCGTGGGTGCTGTTCCTGGCGGCGCTGGTGGTGGCGGGGGCGGTGCTGACCGGCGTGCAGTCCTGGTGGCAGCAGCGGACCGCCGAACGGGTGGTCCGCCACGTCCGGCAGGACCTCGTGTTCCGGCTGATCCGGTTGCGGGTCCCCGAGCTGGACCGCCGCCCGCCCGGCGACCTCACCGCCCGCATCACCTCCGACAGCACACTGGTGCAGAACGCCGCCACCGAGGGGCTGGTGCAGGTGGCCAACGGCGTCCTGATGACCCTCGGGGCCGTGGTGCTGATGGGCGTGGTCAACCTCGTGCTGTTGGGGGTGACCGCGTCGGTGATCCTGGTCGTGGCGGTGCTGCTCGGGCTGGTCCTGCCGCGCATCCGGGCCGCGGTGGCGCGGGCGCAGGAGTCCGTGGGCGCGATCGGGGCGGCCCTGGACCGCACGCTGGGCGCGTCCAGGACCGTCAAGGCCAACGGGGCCGAGGCCAGGGAGACCGAGACCGCCAACGCCGCTGTCGAGCAGGCCTACCGGGCGGGTCTGGTCGGCGCCCGGTACGTCGCCATGGTGAAGGTGCTGTCCGGGGTGGCCATCCAGGCGGCGTTCCTCGCGGTGCTGGGGGTCGGCGGCGCCCTGGTGGCCTCCGGGGACATGTCGGCCCCGGCCCTGATCGCCTTCCTGCTCTACGTCTTCTACCTCACCGGTCCGCTGGCGTCCCTGGCCGGTGGCCTGGGCACCCTGCAACAGGGGCTCGGTGCCGTCACCCGCATCGACGAGGTGGCCAGGATGCCCATCGAGACCGACGTGGACGTCGAGGTCGAGGCGGTGGCCGGGGCCGCGCCGCTGGTCGAGTTCGACCGGGTGGAGTTCGCCTACCCGGGTCGCGGGCCCGCGCTGCGCGGCGTGTCCTACACCGTGCCGCCGGGGACCAAGACGGCGCTGGTCGGGCTGTCCGGGGCGGGCAAGACCACCATGTTCGCCCTGCTGCAGCGGTTCTACGAGCCGGTGGCGGGTGCCATCCGCATCGACGGCGTGGACATCGCCACCCTGCCGCGCGCCGAGGTGCGCAGGCGCATCGCCTACGTCGAGCAGGACGCGCCGGTCATGGCGGGGACCATCCGGGCCAACCTGCTCTACGCGGCCCCGGACGCCTCCGCCGCCGAGATCACCGAGGTGCTGCGGGTGACCCGGCTCGACACCTTCGTCGACCGGTTGGAGCACGGCCTCGACACCGAGGTCGGCGCCCGCGGCGTCACCCTCTCCGGCGGTGAGCGGCAGCGGTTGGCCATCGCCCGCGCGCTGCTGCGCAAGCCGGGGGTGCTGCTGCTCGACGAGGCCACCGCGCAGCTCGACGCGCGCAACGAGCACGCCCTGGGCGAGGTCGTCGACCAGGCCGCGCGCCGGTGCACGGTGCTGCTGATCGCCCACCGGCTGTCCACCGTCACCAGCGCCGACCAGATCATCGTCCTGGAGCACGGCCGGATCCGCGCCCAGGGCACCCATGGGGAACTGGTGCGCACCGACCCGCTCTACCGCGAGCTGGCGGCGACCCAGATGCTCGTCCCCGCCGACCCCGAGCCCACCGGCCTGGCGGGTGTGGGCTGACTCCCGAAGCGGTGGGTGTGCTGTTCGACATGACGCGAGAACCTGAATTCCGGTGGAGTCGGGCCGCGGTCTGTGGTGTGGTCAGTGGCGAGGACTTTCCGTGGGTGGACGGGCGCGGTCCGCGGGGGTTTCTGCCCGAGGGGGGTGCGGGCAGGCACCCCCGCGGACATCCCCACCGCGCGGGCGCCGGCTGACCTGGGGTGCGGTCGGCACACCACGGGAGGCAGCGGCGTTGGCTGAACGCGTCTGGCTGGACGTGCCCTACCGCGACAAGGACGAGGCGAAGTCCGCGGGCGCGCGGTGGGACCCGGCGGCCAAGCGGTGGTACGCCCCGCGCGCCGGGGTGCCGGGCCTGAGCCGCTGGGAGGCGCTGCCCGACGTCCCCGACCTGCTGCCCGGCGAGGACCGGGGGTTCGGCGCGGGCCTGTTCGTCGACCTGGTGCCGAGTTCGTGCTGGTTCACCAACGTCCGCTCCTGCGTCGACCCCCGCGACTGGGAGCGGCTGCGCCGGATGGTCACCCGACGCGCCGGGCAGCGCTGCGAGGTCTGCGCCCGCCCGGAGGCCAGGGCGGAACAGCGCCGGCTGGAGGTCCACGAACGCTGGTCCTACGACGCCACCCGCCGGGTCCAGTCCCTGCGCCGCCTGATCTGCCTGTGCACCGACTGCCACCGCACCACCCACTTCGGGCTGGCCCAGGTCAGGGGAACCGACGGGGTGGCGCTCGCGCACCTCATGGCGGTCACCGGCTTCTCCCGGTCGCGGGCCGAACAGCACGTGCGCGAGGCGTTCGCCGCCTGGGAGCAGCGGTCGCGCACCCACTGGTCGCTGGACCTGGACATCCTGACCGGCGCGGGCGTCACCGTCGTCCCCCCACCGGACCCGGCGGCCCGCTCCCGCGCGGCGGGCGACGCACTCGGGCGCGGCTGAGCGCTCACCCGGTCGCGGCGCGGTGGACGATGCGCGCGACCAGGCCGGGATTGCACGCGCGGCGATCTGCCGTGGGAGCGGGGGGTGTCGAGTTCCGGGTGGACAGCGCAGCGGCCGGTCGGGCGGAGTGCTGGTGGCTCCGCCCGACCGGCCGCTGTGGGCCGGAAGCGTCTCGGTCTCCCCGAGCGGTGTCCGGGGCGCTAGCCGGTGTTCACCCGGCACGGTCCTCCGTGCTGGTGGGCCTGGTGGTGGAGGACGGGCACGGCGCCTCCGAGGACGAGGTCTCGCTCGGTTCCTCGGTGGGCTCCGCCCGTTCGACGTCGGCCGCTCGTGGGCGCTCGGTGAGCCGGACCGGGGCAGGCTCTTCGGCCACCGCGCCCATCCGGGTGTCCTCGTCGTCCTCGTCGTCGTCATCGGACGGTTGGGTGGAGGTGGTGCAGCTCGGCGGGAACGACGACGGTGGGGTGGAGCTGGACGTCGGCGCGGCGCGGTCGAATGCCGTGGGGATCGGGTCCTCGGGCGCTGCCGTGGCGAGCGCGACGGAGACACCGGCCAGGGACACGACGGTCGCGGCGGCGAGTGCGGCGGCGAGCCGGGTGGCCTTACGACTCATGTGGCGGGCCTTTCTCGGTGGTCGGGATCGCTGTCCAAGACCTACCAAGAAGCACGTCCGCCGACGAGTGGATCATCCGGCCGGGCTGCGCTGAGCGTGTGGGTTTCAAACGGGATTTTCCGGGTCTCCGCCTCGGAAGGATGAGGTACAAGGTCCCATTTCGCAGTGCGTGACGGCCTACCCGCAAGGGGGTGCGCATTCGGGGAACTGTCACCCGGATGGTTCGGCTTGGCCGAATTCCTTCGAATCGGGCATCCCGCTTCCGGTGGACGGTGACCCGGGTGGGCGGCGCCGGATCAGTGGGTGGTGGTGGGCCTGCGGCGGTGGGCGGTGTCGATGACGTACTCGTGGCGGTGCCGCCAGCCGGTGCCGGTGCGGACCGCGCCGGTGAGGTGCGGGTGGTCGGCGGGCAGGTCGTCGTGGTGGTGGTCGAGGGGGCGGGGGTCGGCGGCGGGCCAGGTGGCGGTGCCGTGGGCCAGGCCCGCGGCGGCGACGGCGGCCAGGCAGGCCAGGGTGGCCGGGGTGCCGAGGGTGGCGCCGAGGACGCCCGCCAGCAGGTAGGTCACCAGCCACTCCGCGTGGGAGAGGGCGTACTGGGCGGCGAACAGCGCGGGCAGGCCCTCCGCCCGCGCGGACGCCCGGATCAGCCGCCCCACCGGGGTCAGCACCGCCGAGTGGGCCGCCCCGAGCAGCGGCCACAGCCCGAGCAGCAGCCCCCACCGCGCCCCCACCGCCGCGAACAGGCAGGCCCCGGCCGCCAGCACCGCGACCACCCCCACCGCGGCCCCGGTCATCACCGTGCGCTCCGGCAGCCGGTCGAGGAAGCGGGGCAGCAGCAGCGCCGCCGCCATCGACCCCGCCCCGAACGCCCCCAGCGCCACCGCGACCGCCGGGTTCCCCAGCCCGAGGTCGTCGCGCACGATGACCACGGTGTTGACGATGACCACCGCTCCCGCCGCCGACGCGGCCAGGTTGAGGCCGAGCTGCGCCCGCAGCCGTGGTGTGCGCACGTAGGCCCGGATCCCGAACAGCGTCCGTTCGGCGAACCGCGTCGTCCGGTCCACCGCGCCCGCGGGCAGGCGCACCGCCGCCACCAGCGCGGCCGAGGCGCAGAACCCCACCGCGGTCCCGGCGAACAACCCGGAGAAGCTGACCACCGCGAGCAGCGCCGCTGCCAGCACCGGGCTGAGCACGCCTTCCAGGTCGTACGCGAGCCGCGACAGCGACAGCGCCCGGGTGTAGTCGCGTTCGTCGGTCAGCACCAGGGGGATCGTGGCCTGGAAGGCGGGGGTGAACGCCGCCGACGCCACCTGCAGCGCCACGACCAGCACCACCACCTGCCACACCGCGCCCACCCACGGCAGGCACAGCGCCACCGCCGCCCGCACCAGGTCCAGGGACACCAGCAGCGCCCGCCGCGGCAGGCGGGTCACCACCGCGGCGGCCACCGGGGCGACGACGACGTTGGCGACCATCTTCACCGCCAGCACCCCGCCGAGCACCACCCCGGCTCCCGCCCCGGCCAGTTCGTGGGCCAGCAGGCCGAGTGCCACGGTCGCCAGGCCGGTGCCGAGCAGGGCGACGACCTGGGCGGTGAACAGGTTCCGGTACGTGCGGTCGGCCAGGGCGGACACGGTTCCTCCTCGGGTCCGGCCGAGGATAGGTGCAGGCATATGCATGCGACAATGTGTCAGCAGCCAGTCCCTGGCAGGTGCGAACGGGTCGCGTGTCCGGCAATTGACCGGTTTTTGGCATTGGCCCGTACGGGTAACGGTGTTGGACTGGGAGCGATGAACAGCTCTGTGATGGCGGATGTCGATCTCTCGGTCCCGGAACGCACAGCCCTGTGGGTGCTGATGCACTTCGTCGAGGAGGTGCCCAACTCCCGGATCGCCGAGGAATTCGGGTTCACCATCGACGCCAAGGCGCGGGATCGGCTGGTGGAGCTGGGGTACGTCACCTGTCGGCGGGCGACGGGGCCGGGGCGGCCGTTCCTCCACGAGCTGACCGAGGCGGGGTGGAAGCGGTGCGGCACCGAACTCTCCGCCCGCGCGCCCAAGGGCGCCGACAAGGCGTACCGGCTCATGCACCCGGTGCTCAACGACATCGCGCGGTTCCTGGCCCACCACGGTTTCCAGATCGCCGACGTCTACGCCAGCGAGGTCACCCGCGCGCAGGAGCCGGAACTCCCCGCGGTCGACGACCGGATTCGCGCGGCCTACCTGGACTTGGCGGCGGAGCCGGAGGCGTTGGTGAACCTCGACCAGGTCCGCACCGCCCTCGCCGACCTGTCCCGCGAGGAAGTCGACAAGGCGCTGCTGCGCTTGGACCTGCTGCCCGGGGTGTACCTGGTCCCCGAGGACGACCAGAGGTCGCTCTCGGCGCGGGAGCGGGCAGCGGCCATCCGCATCGGTGGCGAGGACAAGCACCGGCTCTGCATCACCCCGTCGGCGGCGGCACCCCACCCGGTGCCGTGAACGGGGCCGAGCGCGCGGCACTCGCGGCGTTGCAGGTCAACTGGTCGCCGACCCGCGAGGACGTGTGGCAGCCGCTGCGCACCCACGTCGACGGCCTCAACGACCTGGTGGCGAACACGGTGCTGTCCGCGTTCGACGCGGCGCACCGCGACTCCGGCGGCGGTGGTCAGGTCGGGGTCGTGATGGTCGGGCAGAACGGCGCGGGCAAGACCCACATGATCCGCTGGTTGCGGGAGCGGGTGCAGCGCGCGGGCGGCTACTTCGTCCTCGTGCACCTCCAGCAGAAGAAGGACTTCTGGCAGAACATCGTCAGTTCCGTGCTGGACGACCTGCGCAAGTGCTCCGCCACCGGCAAGTACCCGCTGTTCGAGCTGGTCGACCGGCTCGCCTGGCACGTCTGCGTCCCGGACGGGGTGGTCGGGCGGATCGTCGAGGCCCCCACCCCGGACCCGGCCGCGCTCGACGAGTTCGTGCACGCGCTGCGCCGCGCCGACCGCCGCCTGGGTGCCGAGTGCAGGCACATCCTGCGGGCGCTGCTGCTGTTCGCCGCCGCCGACCCGGTGGCCCAGGACGAGGGGGAGGCGTTCCTGACCTCCACGGTGCTGCCCGGTGCGGAGCTGTCGCCGTGGGGCGCGCTGCCGGAGCCGCCGCCGCCGGACGCGGTGCTGCGCGGGCTGTCGTCGCTGATGGCGGTCACCGGGCCGATCCTGCTCGCGGTGGACCAGATCGACTCGATCATCGACGGTTCCGACCCCGGCGCGGACGGCGCGGTGGGGGTCGAGCGCGGGGAGCTGGCCGGGCAACTGGGCGGCGGGCTGATGGAGCTGCGCGAGGTCATGCCGCGCACCGTCACCGTGGTGAGCTGCCTGCCCCGGTCGTGGGAGCTGATCCGCGCCAACGGCGTGCACAGCGTCGAGGACCGCTTCCACGTGGCGCCGCGCCTCGACCGCATCCCCTCCGCCGAGGTGGGCCGGGCGCTCGTCGCCGCGCACTTCGCGCCCCGGTTCGAGGTGCTGCCCGACTTCACCCCGCCGTACCCGACCTGGCCGGTGGTGCCCGAGGCGTTCGCCGAGGCGCCCCGGTTCACCCCGCGCGGGCTGCTGCAACGCATCCACCGGCACGTCAAGGCGTGCCAGGCCATCGACCGGTTCGTGCCGCTGGCCGACCTCGGCGACGCCACGCCGACGGCGCCGGTGGAGCCCGCGCCGCCGCCGCCCGCCGGGGCCGCCGAGGTCGCCGCCCTGGACACCCGGTTCGCCGCGCTGGTCACCGACGCCGACGTCACCGCCGCCCTCGACGGCCGCACCGAGAACGTCGAGATGACCGCACTGTTGGGCATGGGGTTGGAGTTCTGGGTCGACGAGCAGGACACCGACCGCCAGTCCTACTCCGTCGACGGGTCGACGGGGAGCAAGCCCGCCCTGCACGCCAGGCTGCGCAAGACGATCGACGTGGAGACCGAGGACCAGGTGCACTGGTCCTTCCGCTCGATCGCCGCCACGCAGGCCAACGCGGTCCTCGCCCGGCTCAACCGGGCCTGGGACGTCGGCGGCCTGGACCCGGCCGTGCCCAAGCGCAAGGTCTACCTGCTCAAGCCCGGCACCTGGCGCACCGGACCGGTGACCGAGGCCAGGATCGCGGAGTTCACCAAGGCCGGTGGGGTCGTGCTGCCGGTGGACGTCGGGGACCTGCGGGTGTTCGCCGCACTCGGCGCGCTGCGGAAGCTGAACCCGCCCGGGTTGCACGCGTGGACCCGGCTGCGGCGGCCCGCGGGGAACACCGCGCTGCTGCGCGCGGTGTTCGGCGACCCCGCGCCGGGATCGGAACCCGCACCGCCGCCCACCCCGGAACCGGAACCGCTGCCGGAGCCGGGGTCGGCCGAGTTCGGCTGGCCGAGCCACGACCCGGACGGCAGCCGCGACCACCCCGGACTCGCTCCGGAACCGGACCCCGGTTCGGAAGTGGCTCCCGCTCAGGGAAGGGCGGCCCGCTCGGGAGACCGATCCGGCCCGGGAGACCAGCCCGGCCCGGGAGAGCAGCCCGGCTTGGCCGGAGCAGGCGACATCGGCGGGGGAGCAGGCCCGGGAGGGGAAGCCGCGGCGCAGGCGGCGGGGGACTCGGCGGCGGTGCTGTCCGTGGGGACGGCGATCGAGACCGGCGAGAGCGTGGACCTGCCGTTGGAGGCGCTGCGCAAGCACGCCGTCGTGTTCGCCGGGTCGGGGTCCGGCAAGACCGTGCTGCTGCGCAGGCTGATCGAGGAGTGCGCCCTGCGCGGGGTGTCGAGCATCGTGCTCGACCCCAACAACGACCTGGCCCGGTTGGGCGACGCCTGGCCGACGCCGCCGGAGGGCTGGGGGCCCGGTGACGCCGCCAGGGCCGAGGACTACCTCGCCAACACCGACGTGGTCGTCTGGACGCCCCGGCGCAGCCTCGGCCGCCCGCTGACCTTCCAACCGCTGCCCGACTTCGCCGCCGTCCTGGACGACGCCGACGAGTTCGCCCTGGCCCTGGACACCGCCGTGTCCGCGCTGGCCCCCCGGGCCCGGGTGGACGGCGGGACCGCCAAGGCCGAGCGCGGGCGGGCGGTGCTGCGCGAGGCGCTCTCCCACTTCGCCGAGAACGGCGGGTTCGGGCTCAAGGCGTTCCTGACCCTGCTCGGCGACCTGCCCGAGGACGTCACGTCGCTGAACAAGGCCACCGGCATGGCCGCGGACATGGCCGACACGCTCACCGCCGAGATGATCAACGACTCGATGTTCGGCGGTTCCGGCACCGCCCTGGACCCCGGTGTCCTGCTGACCCCGCCGCCGGGCAAGCGGGCCAGGGTGTCGGTGATCAGCTTCATCGGGCTGCCGACGAACGAGCAGCGGCAGGGCTTCGTCAACCAGTTGCAGATGGCCCTGTTCGCCTGGATCAAGCGCAACCCGGCGGGCGACCGGCCGCTGGGCGGGCTGTTCGTGATGGACGAGGCGCAGACCCTGGCGCCGTCCGGGCGGATGACCGCGTGCACCGAGAGCACCATCGCCCTGGCCGCGCAGGCCCGCAAGTACGGGCTCGGGCTGGTCTTCGCCACGCAGGCCCCGCGCGGCATCCACAACCGCATCGCGGGCAATGCCGCCACCCAGTTCTACGGCTTCCTCAACAGCCCCACCCAGATCGAGGTGGCCAAGGAGTACGCGCGGGCCAAGGCCAGCGGGGTCCTGGACATCTCCCGGCTCGGCGCGGGCCAGTTCTACGCGGCGGGCGAGGGCACCGCGTTCCGCAAGCTCGCCACCCCGCTGTGCCTGAGCCACCACCCCAAGAGCGCGCTGACCGCCGAGGAGGTCCTCGCCCGCGCCGCCGCCGACCGCGAGGACTAGGGAGTGTCCTGCAAGCGGTTGGTCCGCGGGTCTGCTGCGTGTGGATGATGGTCGGTCAGGGTGAGGGACCGGAGGTGGGCGGCGATCGCACCACGTGGTCGTCGCTATCGTGCGCCTGCATGGACGACGAGCAGTACTGGGCACTGGTGGAGCGGGCCCGGGAGGCGGACCCCGGCGACGTGTCGGGGTCGGTGGTGGGGGTGTTGCGCGGGCTGTCGCCCGCCGAGGTGGTGGCGGCCGACCTCGCCTTCCGGCGGATCTCGGCGACCGGCTGCACCTGGGCGCTGTGGGGCGCGGCGCACCTGATCACCGGCGGGTGCTCCGACGAAGGGTTCGACTGCTTCCGCGGCCAGTTGGTGGCGCTCGGGCGCGAGGTGTTCGAGAACGCGGTGGCGGACCCGGATTCGCTCGCCGACGTGGTGGGCGCCGACGGCGTGGACTCGGCGTTCGACGAGGGCGTGCTGGACGCGGCGTGGACGGCCTACCGGGCGTTGACCGGGGAGGATCTGCCGATGCGCCAGGGAGTCCGGTACCCCGCCCTCGGCGAGGGCTGGGACTTCGGCGACGACGCGGAGATGCGCGCCCGCTACCCGAGGCTCGCCGCGGTGTTCCTCTGACGCGGGCCCGCGTGGTCGCCTGGCGGGTGTGACAGATCGGCCGATGGCGATCCGGGGCGGCCCCGTGGCGGTGCGGGACGAGGACACCGGTACCGGTGCCCTCTGTCCACTGCGGCCGGGAGCCGCCCCGCGCTCAGACGGGTTTGACCATCGGGAACAGGATCGTGTCCCGGATGCCCTTCCCGGTGAAGGCCATGATCAGGCGGTCGATGCCGAGCCCGGCGCCCGAGGTGGGCGGCATGCCGTACTCCAGCGCGCGCAGGAAGTCCTCGTCGAGCTGCATGGCCTCGGGGTCGCCACCGGACGCGAGCAGGGACTGCTCCGTGAGCCGACGGCGCTGCTCGACGGGGTCGACCAACTCCGAGTAGCAGGTCCCGAGTTCCATGCCGAACCCGATGAGGTCCCACTTCTCGGTCAGCAGCGGGTCGTCGCGGTGCTGGCGGGTGAGCGGGCTGGTGTCCACCGGGAAGTCGCGCACGAAGGTCGGCTGGATCAGGGTGTGCTCGACCAGTTCCTCGAACAGGTGCTCGACCAGCTTGCCCGGCCCCCAGGCGGGGTCCCAGGTGATCTCCCGGGAATCGGCGTGCTCGCGCAGCCGCTCGACGGGTGTCCGGGAGTTGACCTCCGCGCCGAGGGCGTCGGACACCGAGCCGTGGAGCGTGATCGACGGCCACTCGCCGCCCAGGTCGATGTCGCCGTGCTTGGGGTTGCGCACGACCGTGTCGCCGAACACCGCGGTGGCGGCCCGCCGGATGAGGTCCTGCATCAGGGCCATGCCGGTGTTGTAGTCGCCGTAGGCCTGGTACCACTCCAGCATGGTGAACTCGGGGTTGTGCGTGGAGTCGGCGCCCTCGTTGCGGAAGTTGCGGTTGAGTTCGAAGACCTTCTCGATCCCGCCGACCACCAGCCGCTTGAGGTACAGCTCCGGCGCGATCCGCAGGTACAGGTCGAGGTCGTAGGCGTTGATGTGGGTCGAGAACGGCCGCGCCGTCGCCCCGCCGTGGACCTGCTGCAACATCGGGGTTTCCACTTCCAGGAACCCGCGTTCGAGCAGCCCGGACCGGATGGCCTGCACCGCGGCGGCGCGCTGCTGGACCATCTGCCTGGCCTCGGGGTTGACGATCAGGTCCACGTAGCGCTGCCGGACCCGCGCCTCCGGGTCGGTCAGGCCCTTGTGCTTCTCCGGCAGCGGGTGCAGGCACTTGGCGGTCAGCGCCCAGCTCTCGGCCATGATCGACAGCTCACCGCGCTTGGAGGTGATGACCTCGCCGGTGACCCCGACGTGGTCACCCAGGTCGACGTCGCCCTTCCACGCGTCCAGCGACTCCTGGCCGACCTTGTCCAGGGAGAGCATGATCTGGATCGAACCGGAGTCGTCCTTGATCGTGGCGAAGCACAGCTTGCCCCCGGTCCGGTACAGCATGATGCGCCCGGTGAGAGCCACCTGCTGCCCCGTGGCCTGGTCGGGGTCGAGGTGCCCGTGTTTCTCGCGGACCTCGCCGATGGTGGCCGTGCGCGGGTAGCCGACCGGGTAGGGGTCGACCCCGGCGGCGCGCAGCCGGTCCAGCTTCTCCCGCCGGATGCGCAGTTGTTCGGGCAGGTCGTCGTGGAAGCTGTCTTGCTCGTCACTCACACGGCCGAGTCTATCGACCCAGATCAGGCGCCCGAACGGCAACCGCCCGGAGGGGGCCACCGCGGTGCGGTGGCCCCCTGTGAAGCGCGGCTCAGCGGCTGAGCTGGGCGATCAGCTCGCGGACGGCGGTGCGGGTGACCGGGAGGGTGACGCCGGGGCGCTTGCTGTCCCGGACGGCTGCGAGATCCTGCCGCAGCTCGACACAGTCACTGGTGTTGCCCGAGCGGGATGACTTGCGCCACTCCATGATCACAACCTTTCTCGTAGTTGCTCGATCATACTGCGGCTTTCCGCAGTTGACAGGGCCATACGATCGAGCATCGAGCGCATGTTCTCATAGCTGTCCACCTCGTCATCGTGCAGATAAACACTGCTTCCGTTCAGTTCGACGTGGAGCACCGGAGGCGCGTCCGGGAAATGCAGTAGGAGCCATGGGTGCAGCAACAACTGGTGCGGCACGCGCCCGCGCACGATGCGGACAGCGTGGCCTCGGGTGGATGCCTGCGCCAAGTGGCCCAACTGCTCCCGGAAGGCGTCTACGCCGCCGAAGGACATGTGCAGTGCGCTCTCGTGGAGGAAGGCCACGTAGTCGACCGTGGGCAACACCTCCTGCCGACGCAAGCGGGCGAGCCAGCGCATCTCGACGTCCTGTGGTTCCGCGCGGTCATCGGTCATCAAGCCCGTGGCATACCGCTCGGTTTGCAGGAGTCCGGGGATGAAGCTCAATGACCAGTTCGTGATCGCGTTGGCCGAGGCTTCGTAGCTGGCCAGGGTGCCCACGTCCGGCAGCACCCCGGGCAGCGGTCGCGACCACCACCCGGCCTGCACGCCCGACCGGGCGCTCTCGATCAACTCCTCCCGCTGCGCCATGGGAACGCGGTAGGTGGTCAACACCATCGCCACGTCCTCACTGGTGATGTGCCGCTTCCCGTTCTCGGTGCGGCTCAGCGTCGCCGCCGACCACCCGATCGCCTGGGCGGCGGCCTCCAGGTTCAGCGAAGTCTGCTCCAACCGGACGGCCTTGAGCTGCGCGCCGATGGTGCGATCGCGCGCCTGCGGGTTCTTCCTCTGACCGGACACGTCTTCCTTTCCACCCCCGCAAGGACGAGTGTGCGCCGAAACGGGGGATCTACGGTGTGGGACGCATCCGACCGGGGGCGGTCGTGATCGAACACCTGACAACCGAACGCAGTTGCACCCTACGCAACACGTGCAGACTAGGAGAAACCACTACGGCACAACGGTTTGACGGACCAACCGAGTTCCGGTTTCACCCGATCGAGGGCTGAGACACTCGGCGAACTCGGGGGAAACCCTTACGGCGGCGGCAAATCCGTGCTCCGCGGCAAACGCGGGTCGTGCTGCGCTCAACCCGTCCGGTTCGGCGCGGTGCCGGGTCCGTCGCCGCTGAGCGCGAAGAGCACGCCCCGCAGGGTTCGCTCGACCGCGTCCTCCGGCAGTGGTTCCGCCACCGCCATCACCTGCCGGTGCAGGAGGCCGTCGAGCGTGCTGACCAAGGCGTCCGCGTCGCCCCCGGTGGCGGGGGCGCCGACGCGGCGCAGGGCCCGGCGGGCGAGGTCGACGAAGGCCGACCGCTGGGCGCGGAACTGCTCGGCGAGTTCGGGGGCGCGCTGGGCCTCGGCGAGCAGTTCGTAGCGCGCCACGACGCGGTGCCGGTGCGGCTCGGCGGTCATCAGGCGCACGAACGCGCCCAGGTCCTGCGCCACGCGTTCGGGGGTCGCGGGGTCGGCGGCGCGGCCCAGGGCGGCCTCGGCGACGTGGGCGTCCTGGGCGAACAGGGACTCGGCGGCGCAGGCCACCAGCGCCTGGCGGGTGCGCGCGTAGTAGGACACCGAACCCGGGGGCAGCGACGCCTCCGCGTCCACGGCGCGGTGGGTCAGCGCTCGGCCACCCCCGTGGGCGAGCACCCGCAGGGCGGCGTCCCCGATCGCCGCGCGCCGTTCGGCGTTGGGTTTTCCGGCCACCGCGTGATCCTAACGGCGCTTGACATCCCCCCGACGGCCGTCGAAGCTGATCGCGGAACAACTTACTACACCTGTAGAGGAATGGGGTCGGCATGGCGATCACCCGCCGGACTCTGCTGCGCACCGCCACGGCGGGGGCGCTGGTCGCGGGCACCGGGGTGGCCGTCAGCCCCGCCCAAGCCGCCACGGCCGCGCCGGGTTCCGGGCTGCCCTCGACCATCGACGTGGACGAACCCAGGTACCTCGGCTACAAGCCCGCCGACCGGGCGAAGCCCTACGCCAAGTACATGCGCCCCTCGACGCTGCCCGCGCAGCAGCACGTCGCCGACGCCTACTTCGGCGACCCCGTGCCCGCCGACCGCATCCCCGCCTTCGACCGGCTCGCCGACGACCTCAACCGCACCGGGTACTCACCGGTGGAAACCGGCTACGGCACCCTCGCCGACGGCCGCACCGTGTGGGCGGCGGCCCTGACCACCATGCCCGGCGTCACCGCCGCCATGTGGGACTGGTGGTTCGGCTGGCACTCCGCCGAGTCCGCCCGCTACCGGCTGTGGCACCCCGACGCCCACGCCTACGCGGCCCTGCTGCACGACACGACCACAGCGCCCGGCCTCACCGACCGCCAGCGCTACGTGGGCAACACCAGCTTCGTCGACGAGTTCATCGGCGGTCAGCTCGAACAACTGGCGATCACCTTCCTGGACCCGGCCGAAGCGGGCCTGCGCACCTCCGACACCACCACCGTCATCCACGGCCGGGTCGCCAGCGCCCAGCTCCCGGTCTCCCTCGGCTACCTGTCCCACCAGGTCCGCCCGGCACCGGGCGGCGCCGAGATGCGCTCGCGCTTCTACCTCAACCTCCCGGGCGTGAACCCGGTCGACCTCCGCGCCGCCCTCGCCGCCCACAACCGCGGGGAGGGCCCGGCCCTGGCGCAACCGCTGCCGTTCACCGCCGAGTTCGGCCGCAGCCTCATGGAGCACTGCGGCCGGGAGATGAACCACCTCGCCTCGTTCCTGCCCCAGCTCTACGCCGATCACCACTGACCAGCCCGAACCCCGCGCTCAACACCAGCGGGTGGGGGCAGGGTCGGCCGACCGGAGGTGGACGGCTGCATGGTGGCTGCTGAGAACAACGGTTGGCGTGGTGAGGACAGTGCGGTGAGGACAGTGAGGTGGCGAAGCGGGCTTTCGAGGGCGGTGGTGGAGTTGCGCGGGCTCAGGGCGGTGCCGGGTGAGCTGATGGTGATGTGCACCGGCGGTACCGACGTCATAGCAGTGTGTTCTGCCGCGCCCATGCGCAAAACCCGTCGGGCATCTTGGGGTAGCGCATGCCCGAGTCGATCAGCGATCGGACGAAGTTGTCGGCGGTGGTCTCTCCGCGCCCGCTGTCCCGGACAGCAGTGGCAATGACCCACAGGCTTCCGTGGACGAGGATGCCCGATGTTTTCGCGACTTTTCGCGCGTCCGCGTCGTCGATGATCGCAGTGGCACCATGGATCTCCGCCCAAGCGCAGACGCTGGTTTCCCCGAGGTTGAGACCAGTTTTCGTGTTGACACCGAGGAGTTGGGCCCACCGGACGAGAGCGGTCAGTTCGTCCAATTCGTCGAGTTGTACGATCTCCAGCCACGATAGGTCGGGCTCGATCCGGTTGCGCGCGAGTTCCTTGACCACCGGCCCGGTCACCACGTTTCGCCACTCTCGCCCGGGTGTCCCTCTGGCGTAATCCGCCAGAACGTCGAGGCGTTCGGCGAGTGCCGCGTGCATCAACGGAGAAGTGTCCCACACGAGCACGGTCACGGGATGACGTCCGCCTCGTTGCGCACAGGCAATTCGTCGATGCTCGTTGCGGCCCCGTGCAACAACTCCAGTGCGCGAGCGCCGGTGATGCTCGCCGAGGTGTAGGCGCTGAGGACCGCTTTCTTCCACTGGGAGGACGTCGCCCCCAACGGGAGGTCGGGCTGCGGTACCGCGCCCACGACTGCGAGGAAGTCGCCCCGGACCGGTTGCCGTGCGCGCAGCTTCTGTGCTTCACCCTCATCCACCAGTCCGAGCGCGGCGGCGGAGCGGACCACGACAGACCAGGAGACGCGGTAAGACGCGGCCAAGCGGACCGCAGCAGCCCACTGGTCGTCCGTGCCTGCCATCTCTTGACGGACATCTTCTCGGGGAAGAAGCAGTTCCTGGGCGAACGCGTTGATGGTCTGCTCTCGTTCATCCCTGCTGACCGCGAGGCCGGCGTCATTCGAGTACGGGTCTTGCAGGATGTGATGGCCGAGTTCGTGAGCTGCGGTGAACCTCCTGCGGCCGGGGTCGACCCGCCCCCCGATGACCGCCGCCCCCACACCCGGGTTGTTTTCCACCTGCATGCTCGCCCCGTCGGCATCGCGATCGACCACCAACAGGTGCAGACCCCAGTGAGCACAGAAGTCGATCAGGTTGTCCAGTGGACCGGTTTCACGTCCCACGCCTCGTCGGACCAGGCGTGCGTGTTGCCTCGCCCTGTCGTGGTCGAGTCGGCCCGGCAGGTCCCAATCCGCCACCCTGGGAGGAGGGAGGAATCCTCCTCCTGCTAACCAGGCCACGTCTCGGGCGTGCGAGTCCAGATCGACATCGAGTCGCCACACCTGGCGTGCCGCTTCGTCGGGCTCCTCGGGTTCGGGTCCTCGGCGCGAGACGACAACGGCAGGCGGGGTCATCACGAAGTACCCCAGTGGAACGCCGAACAGTTCGGCCAGCGCGCCCAATTCCAGCGCCGACACCTTCCGGGCACCGGACTCGATGCGCATCACAGCGGTGCGGTCGACGCCGAGCCGGGAGGCGACCTGGTCCTGGGACATCCCGCACTGCGTGCGCGCTGTCCGGACCCGGTTGCCGACCTGCGACCACCCGCTTTGCTGAGGCATGGAGCGATTTTTGCACATTCCGCAGCTCAAGGCCACTGAAGGGTGGCTGCTGCCGGGGGAACTCGGCTGTTCGTCCTGTGGGCGAGTCGGGTCGGACGCGTGCAGGTCAGCCGACGGAGACCTGGGTGTGGCGGCGGGTGGGGGTGAAGACCTGGTCGCGGAGGTCGGAGTCCTCCCCAGTGACCATGAAGTGGCCGCTGGGGAGGAAGGTGAGGCCGAACTCGGCGGCGGTGTGGTCGCTCCAGGCGGCCAGTTTCTCCATCGTCACCAGGGGGTCCTGGGTGGCGCCGAAGGCGTGCAGGGGGATCGGCAGGGGAGCGGCGGCGGAGGAACTCCGGGTGCATTCCGTCGATGTCGCACAGGCCCAGTTCGAGGCTGCGCTGGGTGAGGCGGTAGGCGATGAGGGCCCATGCTGTGTCCAAAAGGACGTGTGGACTCGCCAGGACGGGTTCCAGCTCCGGTAACAGCGACTCGACGAGGGTGTCGAGGTCGGTGTGGCGGGGTTCGGCGATGCGGCTCTCCCGCCCGGGTAGCTGCACCGGGTGGATGTCGAAGTCGTCGGGGGCGTTCTTGCGCCAGTCGCGGAACGTGGACGCCGTGCCGCCCGCGTGGTGGAAGCAGACCAGGGTGGGGCGCTGGCTGGGCCTGGGTCTGTCCATCGACTTCAGCCTGCTCATCGTCTCCCGCTTCCGCGAGGAACTCGCCCAGAGCCACTCGACGGCGGATGCCCTGCGCCGCACCGTGAACATCGCGGGCCGCACCGTCGCGTTCAGCTCCCCGACCGTCGCGGCGGCCCTGGCCACCCTGACGATCTTCCCCCGGTCCTACCTGCGCTCCACGGGCCTCGCGGGCGTCATGACCGTGGTGTCGGCGGCGGTGTTCGCGCTGCTGGTGCTGCCCGCCCTGGGCCACCGCGTCAACTCCCTGGCGCCGAAGCCCTGGCAGCGCGGCGCCGAGCGCGCGGACGAACAGGGCCGCTGGTACCGCGTCGCCACCGCCGTCATGCGCCGCGGCGGCCTGTTCACCGCCCTGTCGGTGCTGATCCTGCTCTTCGCCCTGGCGTTCGGCCTCTCCACCGACTACACCCCCTTCCTCCTCGGCCGGGTCGAGGAAGCCCGCGACAACGGTGTCGGTGACCGCGAGGCGGTGGCCCTGGGCATCGAGCGCACCGGCCGCATGGGCACCTCGGCGGCGGTCCTGTTCTGCATCGCCGTGGGCGCGCTGATGTTCTCCCGCATCACCCTGATCGCGGAACTGGGTTTCGGCGCCACCCTGGCGGTCCTGATCGACGCCACCATCGTCCGGGCGATGCTGGTCCCGTCCTTGATGGGCCTGCTGGGCGAGTTCGCCTGGTGATCCCCGAAGCCGCTGCGCGCCCTGCACAGCAAACTGGGCTTCGACAAGCTGGAGAAGCACGACGAACACGCCGCTGCGGCCCCCGAGTCCGACGTCACGCCGGAAGCGGAGTCCGACAAGAAGCTCGCGGGCGTGTAACCCCGATTGCGCAAAAAGAAGCCCGCCCGGCGACCACACCGGGCGGGCTTCTCATTTTCCGCCGGAACCGGCGACGAGCGTCCGGATCCTCCGCGCGCCCTTCCTGAGCACTTCGGCGTTCCCACTTCCCTGCTCCCCGTTCTCGACGATGCAGGCGATGGCATCGAGCAGTGCCGCGGTGACCGCGCAGGAGGCGGGGCTGTGGTCGACCTGTTCCAGGAGCGATTGGCGGGCGTGCAGGAGGAAGAGGGAGGCGTACGCCTCGTTGTCCGTCAGCTCGGCGTGGACGAGGTGTTCGGCGTGCCGGGTGAGCAGCCGGGCGACCGACAGCCCGTAGCCGGAGTGGTGGGACGCCACATCCGGCTGCGCCCGGGTGACGTCGCGGATGACAGGGTGCAGGGCGACGCAGGTGGGCAGCTTGCCGCCGCCGACCGAGCCCAGCAGGCCCGCTCCCCGCAGCCGCGCCAGCGTGGTCGCCATCGTGCGCGCGGTCAGTCCGTGGAACACCGGCTCGGCGGCCAGCACCTGTGCGTCGAGCACGTCGTGCGGGATGGGTGCCGGGGAGAAGAAGGAGAGCAGGCGCAGGATCGGGCGGGCGTACTCGTGCCCCTGATCGGCCAGCAGTTCCAGGGAGATCTCCCAGGCGCTGCTCAGCTGGGCGCGCGGCCCCGCCGACCTGTCCACCTGGTCGGTGAGTTCCACCGACCGGTCGCGCCACGCCGCCTCGTACTCGCCGAAGGTGCGGGGGACGTCGAGCCCGGGCACCAGGGGGATGGTCCGCGCGTTGCGGAGGTACCTGCCCGCCAGCCAC
Source organism: Actinokineospora sp. PR83 (assembly GCF_021056305.1). Lineage (NCBI taxonomy): Bacteria > Bacillati > Actinomycetota > Actinomycetes > Pseudonocardiales > Pseudonocardiaceae > Actinokineospora > Actinokineospora sp. PR83. The sequence goes on along the minus strand of NZ_JAJCXD010000043.1, from coordinate 30,941 downwards.
AACGCCAGGGGGAGGTTGCCCAGGCAGCGGGAGAGCGAGCCCGCGGCCAGGTCGTCACCCGCGGTCGGGCACAGCCCCTTGAGCATCGCTGCCCCGTCGGGCTCCGGCAGTTGGTGCAGCCGGTGCCGGGCGGCGCTTTCCGGCCACGGCTCGGGGCGGCCGTCGCGGGTCGTGATGAGCAGGGTGCAGCCCGGCGGGGGTGTGCGCAGCCAGCCTCGACCGTCGATGAGGCCGTCGGGGCCGGTGAGCACGGAGAGGTCGTCGGTGTTGTCGAGGACGAGGAGCCAGGATGGGCTCGCCGTGCTCAAGGCGGCCCAGAGGACCGCGGGCGCCGATGCCCGCCCGTCCCAGGCCTCCCGCACCCGCCGGGGTTCGGCGCCCGCCGCCAGCGCCACCTCGCGCAGTCCCTCCAGCAGGCTCGATGAGGTCGAGGCGTCGACCCACCGGACGGAGAAGGCATCGCGCACCGCACGGCACACGGACAGGGCGACGGTGGTCTTGCCGTACCCGCCACCCGCGTGCAGCACAATCACTGATGGTTGCGCGGATCGGACTTCCGCCACCAGGTCCGCCACGATGCCGTCGCGGCCGTGCACCTGCCCGGCCAGCCGGGCCCAGGGGGCCTCGGCCGATCCGAAGCCCGGGCCACGGGCAGCGCCGCCGAAGCTGATGGTCCCCGCGTGGACCGAGTGCGCTTGGAGCACGCCGCCGCTGTCGCCCGTGACGTTGTTGCTGTCCACGGGGCCAGTGTCCCCGAAGCCGGGCGGCTCGAACCGCGGGAAACAGGCACTACGCCCGAATGCCTCCGGAACCACCCCGGGCAAGCACGGTGGACCCGCCGCTGTCGTCCCCGGGGCCGACGTCAAGTCGTAAGCGGAGTCCGACAATAAGCTCGCGAACGTGCAACCCCGACCCCGCAACGCAGAGACCGCCCGGGTCAGGCCGTGGTCCGCAGGTGTTCCCGCGCCCACTGCTCGAAGCTGGTGAGGGGGATGCCGAATTCCCTGGCGTACTCCGGGCGAGCGGGCTGGCCGACCGCGTTCAGCCACTCGTGCGCTGCTCCCATCGGGGGCATCCCGGCGGCGAGGGCTTCCTCCACGGTCATGTCCGGCGGTGTCAGTTCGACGCCCAGGGCGCGGGAGAGGACGTCGGCGATCTGCGCCATCGACAGGCGGTCGCTCGCCAGTTCCAGTTCGACGCGGTCGAACCGCTCCGGTGCGGTGAGGGCCGCGGCGGCTGCCGCGCCGATGTCGGCCGCCGCCACCAGGGACAACCGGGTTTCGGGCTTGACGACGCTGACCAGGCCGCCCTCGATGCCGCGCGGGAACAGGAAAGCCGTGGCGGGCAGGAAGTTCTCCATGAAGAAGCCCGGCTTGAGCAGGGTCCAGCGCGGGAAGCCCGCCGCGCGGAGCCGGTCCTGGATCGCGCTCTTGGCTCCCAGGGTGGGTTCCATCGCCGCCCAGCGGCCCTCGGCCCAGCCGGGGGCCGCGGTGTGGTGCCCGGCGCCGGTGACCGACGTGTGCACGAACTGCGGGACGCCCGCGGCCTTCGCGGCCTCGATGAGGTTCACGCCCTGGGTCACCTCCCCGGCGAAGTCGAAGCCGTCCTCGGTCAGGGCGGGCATCTGCACGGAGAACACGGCGCGGGCACCGCGGGCGGCCCGTTCCACGGAGTCGCGGTCGTGCAGGTCGCCGGGGACCAGTTCGGCGCCGAGGGCCGCCACGGCCCCGGCTCGTGCGGAGGTCGGGTCGCGCACCAGGGCGCGGACGGGGACGCCCGCCGCGAGCAGGGAGCGGGCGGTGGCGCCGCCCTGCCTGCCGGTGGCGCCGGTGACCAGGACGGGGGCGGGGTCGGTGGGCATGGGGCTCCTCGCGGAAGGCAAACGGCGGGGCCCGCCGTTTTGCTCCCGGTACGATACGGCGGGCCCCGCCATTTTGTCGAGCCGGAGGTGACGACATGCCCGAGTCCCGGCGCGCGGACGCCCGGCGCAACCACGCGCGCGTCCTCGCCGTGGCCGAGGCGGAGGTCGCCGCGCACGGCGCCACCGCCTCCCTGGAGCAGATCGCCCGCATCGCCGGGGTCGGCTCGGCCACCGTGCGCAGGCACTTCCCCACCCGCCGCGCCCTGCTGGAGGCGGTGTCCCGCACGCGGATCGAGGCCCTCAGCGCCCGCGCGCGCGACCTGATCGGGGAGGGCGACAGCCGGGCGGCGCTGCTGGCCTGGCTGGACGACGTGGTCGCCTACTGTGTCACCGCCCGGGGACTGGCGGCCGCGCTGACCTACGACGGGTCCACACCCGACCCGGTGCACCAGAACTCCTGCTCGACGGCCCTGGAGGTCGCGGGGGCCCCGCTGCTGGAGCGCGCCGCGCGCGACGGCGCGGTGCAACCGGGGGTCACCGTCGCCGACCTGATCACCCTCGCCGTCGGCATCGTCCTGGCCACCGAGCACCACCCCGACCCGGCCGCGCGGGCCGACCGGCTGCTCCGGCTGGCCGTGGCGGGGTTGAGCCCGCAGAGCTGAGGGGAAAACGAAGAGGACCGCCGAAGCCCTGGGCATGGGTGGAACGAGAAGCAAGCCAGGTTCGCATGTGTACAGTCCAGGTGGCCAAACACGCTCACAGTGGCGCGTGTCACGTCCCAAGTGGATTATTCTGTGAACCATCTGGAGATTTCTCCCCCTACCCGCCGGGGTGGGGTTCGGCAGGCACCCCTGCGGAGAGAGGGGTCCTCGGTCAGGATGGGTGCGCGGGCCGCGCACCGGGTGCGGCCCCCGACCCACGGGAGCGCGCGGTGCGGCTCGACCTCAGCGGCAAGACGGCCCTGGTGACCGGATCCACCCAGGGCATCGGCGAGGCCATCGCCGCGGGCCTGGCCGAGGCGGGGGCGAGAGTCGCCGTCAACGGCCGCTCCGCGGACAAGGTGCGGGCCACCATCGACCGCCTCGACGGCACCTTCCTCCCCGCCCCCGGCGACCTCACCACCGCCGAGGGCACCGCCGAGGTCGTCGACGCGCTCCCCGCGGTCGACATCCTGGTCAACAACCTCGGCATCTTCGGCGCCCAGGACCCCCTGTCCATCACCGACGACGACTGGCGCCGCTACTTCGAGGTCAACGTCCTCAGCGCCGTCCGCCTCACCCGCGCCTACCTCCCCGGCATGATCGCCGCGGGCTGGGGCCGCGTGCAGTACATCGCCAGCGACTCCGCTGTCGCCGTCCCCGCCGAGATGATCCACTACGGCATGAGCAAGACCGCCCTGCTCTCGGTCTCCCGCGGCTTCGCCAAGGCTGCCAAGGCCACCGGCGTCACGATCAACTCGGTCATCGCGGGCCCCACCCACACCGGCGGTGTCGAGGACTTCGTCTACAGCCTGGTCGACAAGGACCTTCCCTGGGAGGAGGCCCAGCGCGAGTTCATGCGCCTGCACCGCCCCCAGTCCCTCCTCGGCAGGCTCATCGAACCCGAGGAGATCGCCAACATGGTCGTCTACCTCGCCAGCCCCCACGCCTCCGCCACCACCGGCGGCGCCCTCCGCGTCGACGGCGGCTACGTCGACTCCATCCTCCCCTGACCGGCGGTGACGACCCGGGAAGTGAACCCCGCTTCGGGCCATCGGGAAATCCGTGCTTCCCTCGGCGGGAACCGTTCCGCGGGCGTGGTGGAACGCCACGGAAAAGCCCGTGGTGCGGTTGCGGGGCGGGCGGTGTCGGGGAATCCGGCAAGCTGTTGTGGTTGAACCGTCCACCATTGTGGCGCCACTGGCGCTGAGCTGGCGCTTCCCGCATGGTGGGCGGGGTTTTCGGGGCGGGTTGCGGGCCCTACTCTCGGCTCTGACGGCCATGGTGATGGGGCCGGGGGTTTCGCTTGCGCGTTTTCTTGGACATTCTCTGACGAAGAATTGACCTTTTCCGTATTGCGTCGCCCTGTTCGGTTCGACCAGGCTGGTTCAAGGAAATCGCCGGTGTTCGGGGCGTGCCTGCTCCTGAACCCGTCGACCGGTCTTTGCCGAAAAGGGGAACAGCATGACATTGGTCGAAGAGGGTCGGGTCGAGCACCTCGCGGAACCGTGGCTCACCATCGGGGGGCACTCCTTCCGGTCCCGGCTGATCGTGGGGATCGAGCAGTACGACTCCGTCGACGTGGTGCGGGACGTGCTGGCGGCGACCGGGGCGGACGTGTTCATCACCACCGTCGACCCGGACAGCAGGCGGTCCAGCCTGCTGCTGTCCGACCTGGACGACGCGATCTCGCTGGACGAGTTCATCTGGGTCGGCACCACCTCGTTCTCCCGGTCGCGGGAGAGCGCCGTCCGCACCGCGCACATCCTGCGCGACACCATGGGCATCACCATCCTCAAGCTCGACGTGCGCGGCGCGGACAACCTGCCCGACAACCGGGGCACCGTCGAGGCCGCGCGCCAGTTGCGGGCCGAGGGCATGGAACTGCTGCCGTTCATCCTCCCGGACCTGGAGACCGCCCGAGCGCTGCAGGCCGAGGGCTGTGCCGCGCTGCGCGTCATGGCCTCGCCGGTCGCGTCCGGTCGCGGCATCGACGACCTGCGCGCGGTGAAGGAGATCATCGACGGGGTCGGCATCCCGGTCGTGGTCGAGGGCGGACTCGGCACCGCCAAGCACGTCGCGGTCGCGATGGAACTCGGCGCGGACGCCACGCTGATCAACACCGCCCTGATCCGCGCGCGCGACCCGCTCAAGATGGCGGTCGCCATGCGGCACGCAGTCGCGGCCGGGCGCCTGGCCTACGAGTCGGGTCCGATGGCGGAAACGCCTGCGGCGTGAGCACGCCCACCGCCAGTCCTCCGGCGTTCGACCGTCCTGCCCACAGCGGCGCGCTCGGCCCGCTGGTCCTCGGCGCGGCCATCGGGAGCACCGGGCTCGCCGCGGGCGGCACCGCGGGCGCCCTGCTGATCGTCGACCTCACCGGCAGCGCCGCGCTCGCCGGGGTGCCGACCGCCCTGCACCTGGGTGGGTCGGCCGTCGGGGCGCTGCTCGTCTCCTGGGAGGCCGCCCGCGGCCACCGCGGCCGCGGGCTCGCCCTCGGCTTCGGGGTCGGGGCGCTGGGCGCCGCGCTGGTCGTCGTCGCTGCCGCCCTCGGCAGCCTGGCGCTGGTCCTGCTCGGCAGCATGCTGCTGGGCACGGCGAACTCGTCGATCTTCCTGACCCGCTACGCCGCCGCCGTGGGCACCACACCAGGCGGCCGGGGCAAGGCGCTGGGCCGGATCTTCCTGGCCACCGCGGTCGGGGCGGTCATCAGCCCGCTACTGCTGGGGCCCAGCGGGCGGTGGGCGCGGTCGCTCGGCCTGCCGCCGCCTGTCGGGCTGTACCTGGTGGCCCTGCTCGCCTTCGCCGCCTCGGCCCTGCTCTACCTGGCCGCGTCGAACCCCAGGGTGCCGGTGCTGGGGCGGGCGGCCGTCGTGCTGGGGCCGTCGCGGGTCGAGGCCGAGCGGGCGCCGCGGGCCACCGGGCTGCTGCGCGACCGGGGCACCCGGACCGCGCTGCTCGCGCTGGCCCTGACGAACCTGGTGATGGTGGGAGTCATGACCATCGCGCCGATCCACCTGGTCGCGCACGGCGCGGGTGAGGACATGGTCGGCGGGCTGATCGCGCTGCACGTGCTCGCGATGTTCGCCGTCGGTCCGATCAGCGGGGCGGCGTCCGACCGCTTCGGCCCGAACCGGGTGGTGGCCGCGGGCGCGCTGCTGCTGGCGGTCGCCGGTGCCGTGGGCCTCCTCGTCAACGGGCACGGCGTGTTGGCCATGGTGGTGCACCTGGTGGTTCTCGGCGTCGGCTGGAACTGCGGTGTCGTCGGTGCCAGCGCGCTGCTGGTGGCCGCCGTGCCCGGACCGCTGAGGCCCAAGGCCGAGGGCATCGGCGAGGTCACCATGGGCTTGGGCGCCGCGGCCGCGGCGCCCGCCGCCGGGGTCGCCGCCGACCTGGGCGGCTACTCGGTGCTGGCCGCCGGGGTCTGCGCCGTCGCCGTGCTGGGCGGTGCTGCTCTGCTCACCCGCGGCAGCAACTCGCGACGACACCCGGGAGCGACCGGATGAGGATCCTCACCTGTAGCAACAGTTGTCCGAAGTGGACTGACAACGGGCTGGTGCCGCGGTCGCCGGGCGGCTTGGTGCCGATGCTGATCGACCTGCTGGACACGCACGGCGGTGACTGGATCTTCACCGCCCCGATCGGGACGCCCGGCACCGGCCCGGTGTCTGTGGGTGCGGGCGTGCGCCTGCACCCGGTCGACCTCGACGAGCGGCTGCGCTCCCAGCACTACGACACCATCTCCATCAACCTGATCCTGGGCATGTTGCACTACCTGCACGACACGGCCACGCAGCCGGTGTTCGACCAGGCCATGGTCGAGGCGTGGGTGGGCTACGAGACGGTGAACCGGATCTACGCCAAGCGGCTCGCCGAACTGGTCGAGGACGTGGACGACGAGCTGATCCTGATCAACGACCCGCACCTGATGCTGGTGCCCGAGCACTTGGCCGAGGCCCGGCCGCGCACCAGCGGCAAGCTGGCGTACTTCCTCGGCACCCCCTGGTGCGAGCCGGACTACTTCGGACTGATGCCCGAGTGGACCCGGGTGCGGCTGCTGGAGAGCCTGCTGCACTGCGACGTCGTGGGGTTCCACTCGGGACGGTGGGTGGACGCCTTCCTCGCCTGCTGCGCGCGGAACCTGCCCGATGCGCGGATCAGCGGCCGGGTCGTCCGGTACCGGGGGCGCACCACCACGTTGGTGTCGGTGCCGTTCCCGCTCGACGTCGACGTGCTGGAGCAGATGCGGGGCGAGGAGGCCACCCTGCGCTGGGCGGGCAGGCTCGCCGAGTTGGCGGGCGGCCGCCGCACCGTGGTCCGCGCCGACCGGTTGGACCTGTGGAAGAACCTGCCGCGCGGGTTCCTCGCCTACGAAGCGCTGCTGGAGCGCGACCCGGCACTGGCCGAGGAGTGCCTGTTCGTCTCCGTCGTCACCACGCCGAGCCGGGCCGCACCGCGCCACCAGGCATACCAGGACGCCACCGAGGCGATCGTGGACCGGGTGAACCGGCGTTTCGGCGCTCCCGGCCGCGACGCCATCGCCCTGGTGCGCCCGGGGAGCGGCGGCGATTCGCGCAACGCCGTGGTCGCCGCGCTGTGCTCGGCGAGCGCCGCGATCGTGAACTCCACCTACGACGGGCTCAACCTCTTCGCCAAGGAGGCGGCGTACCTGCTCGCCGAGGACAGCCCGCTGCTGGTGTCGGCCAACGCGGGTGTGCACGAGCAGCTCGCCGGGCTGGCCACGACGGTCGACCCGTTCGACATCGACCAGACCAGCAGGCTGCTGGAGGCGGCGTTGCGCGGCACCGGCCGGGCGGCGGGCCGGGCCGAGCGGCACGCGCTGCTGCGCGCGGAGAGCACGACGGGCTGGCTGGCGGGGGTCTTCGGCAGTTAGGCACCTGCGGTGTGGTCGACGGCGGTGGTGGTGTGAAAACGCCGCCACCGCCGTTGTCGTGGCCGCTGGGAATGCTCCGAACAGTGGGTTTCCCGGATCTGACACAAGTGCGCAATTGTGAACTGGCCTGCCTTGGCTTCACCCGGAAAAGCGAATAGGACAGTAGCTCCCGTCTCGCAGCTCGCTCCCGCACGAGTGCTTGGCCGCCCTGGACATGCCGGGTGTGCGCGGGGACCGGCGGGCAGCGCTGCGTCCTCGCCGCCCCGCGATGGCGCTGAACACGATGGTGGCGCAATTGCTGTGGTGGGCCGACGCCCTGCGCGTCGCCCGCGCCACCGAGCCCCGCGCCGCCTGACTGGCGGGGAGATCAGGCGTGCGGGCACCGAGGCCCGGGCTGCTCGGCTCGGTCGATGGGTGGCGTCGTTCGCAGCCCGGGTCTTCTCGGTGCCAGGGTGGGTGGATGTGCGTGGCCGGGTCAGGGGCACGGCCTAGCCGACCTGGCCGGTGAGCTGCTTGGGTTCGGACTGCTCCTCGGCGGCGGGGGAGAACCAGTCGAACGGGCCGGGGGGTTCCTCGTCGTCCTCCAGGCGGTGGCTGTGGCCGGTGCCCTCGACGTCGAGGCGGGGGAGGATGCGGCCCGCCCAGCGGGGCAGCCACCAGTTGGCCCTGCCGAACATGGCCATGATGGCCGGGACCAGGGCGATGCGGATGACCACCGCGTCGAGCAGGACCGCGACCGTCAGGCCGAGGCCGGACTCCTGCACGACCCGGTCGCCGGTGGTGACGAAGGAGATGAAGACCAGGGCCATGATCAGGGCCGCCGCGGTGATGGTGCGGCCGGTGGCGGCGAGGCCGTTGACCGTGGCCTCCACCGTGTCGCCGCGGCGGTGGTACTCCTCCTGGATCCGGCTGACCAGGAAGACCTCGTAGTCCATCGAGAGGCCGAACAGGCCCGCGAAGAGGAACACGGGGATGTACGGCTCGATCGGGCCGGTGCCCGCGATGCCGAACCAGCCCCACTGGAACACCGCCACCAGCACGCCGAACATGGCCGCCGCGGCCAGCAGGTTCATCACGGCCGCGGTCAGCGGGATCAGCACGCTGCGGAACACCACGACCAGCAGCAGGAACGAGATGGCCACGACCGTGCCAAGGAACAGCGGCAGCCGGTCGGTGATGGCGCGGGCGAAGTCCGACTGCACCGCCGTGGAGCCGCCGACGTAGAGCTGGGCGTTGGTGCCGTCGGTGGCCCGGGGGATCACGTCGGCGCGCAGGGAGTCGACCAGGGCGTCGGTGGCCTCGTCCTGGGGGGAGGCCTTCGGGTAGACCACGACGGCGGTGATCTGGCCGCCGCCCTTGGTGGGGCTGACGACCGGGGGCACGGCCAGGGCGACGTCGGGGTGGCCCGCGAGTTCGGCGTGGACCTCCTCCGCGGCCCGGCGCTCCTCGTCGGAGTCGGCGCGGCCCACCACGACCAGGGGGCCGGTGAAGCCGGGGCCGAAGCCCTTGGCGAGCATGTCGTAGGCCTGCCGGGTGGTCGCCGTCGGCGATTGCAGGCCCGCGTCGGGGATGCCCAGGCGCAGGGAGAACACCGGGACGGTCAGGGCGCCGATGATCAGCAGCGCGACCACCGTGCTCCACACCGGCTTGCGGGTCACCACCCTGGCCAGCGCGCCCCAGCGCCTGCCCTCGGGCAGCACCTTGCGGTGGCGCAGGGTCAGGTCGCGGCGCACCGAGGCCGACAGGATGCGGATGCCGAAGAGCCTGAGCAGCGCGGGCAGCAGCGTCAGCGCGGCGAACATGGTCATCAGCACCGCGATGCTGGAGCTGACGGCGATGCCGTCGAGGAAGCTGATCCCCACGGTGAACTGCCCGAGCAGCGACACGCAGACGGTCACCCCGGCGAAGAGCACGCTGCGCCCCGAGGTCGCCGCGGCCAGGCCGAGCGCGTCCTCCTGCCGGGCCCCGCCCACCAGGGCCTGCCGGTAGCGGGTGACCACGAACAGCGCGTAGTCGACGCCGACGCCGAGGCCGAGCAGCACCACGATCTCCTGGCTGACCGTGGGCACGTCCATCAGGTGCGTCAGCAGCCCCACCACGCCGATCGCGGTGCCGACGGAGATGATCGCGGTGAGGATCGGCACCAGCATGGAGAACAGCGAGCCGAAGGTGAACAGCAGCACCAGGGCCGCGGCCAGCAGGCCCAGCCCGGCGTCGTCGAGGTCCGGCGGGGCCAGGGTCCGCCCGGCCACCGCGCCGTCGACGGCGATCTTGAGCACCCCACCCTGGGCCTTGGTGGCGACCTCGACGAACTTCTTGGCCTCCTCGATGGTCAGGTCGTCGGCCTTGACGTCGAAGGTGACGGTGGCGAACGCGACCTGCCCCTGCGGCGACACCTGCGCGGCGCCCTGCGGGCTGTAGGGGGAGACGACGGTCTCCACGTGCGGCAGCGCGGCGACCTCGGCGAGCATCGGCTCGATGCGCCCCTGCACGGACTGGTCGGACACCGACACGCCGGTCGCCTCGAAGACTACCCGCTCGGTGGCGCCGCTGACCCCGCCCGCGCTCTCCTGCAACAGCTCCTGCGCTGTCGTGCTGTCGGAGGTGGGCAGCGCCAGGATGTCCCGGAAGCCGACCCCCGCCGACTGGGCCCCGAAGGTGACCCCGGCCAGCACGGCGAGCCACAACACGATGACCAATCGCGCGTGGCGGAAGCAGAAGATCGCAAGAGCCCGCACCCGCCCAGCCTAGTTGAGCTGGGGATTCGGGAATACGCACGGGGATGACAAAACTGCGCGCACGACTTGTGCGGACCCGATCGCCGGTGGGGGTCGGGTCCAGTCTGCCGCTCCCGCCCGGAAAAGTCACCCCGTGAGGTCGATGGTCGACGGCTCATTCCGCGGCGGGGCGACGGTGCTGTGGTCGGGGCCACATTTTGCTCCCGGTGCGATGAGGTGGCCCTCACGCGGTGACAAGGAACCCGCGGGCGGTTTTTCGCGATCCGCCATCGGTTGGTTTTCCCTTGCCCGTCCGGCTATTGCGTGGTTACGCTCCATTTGCACGCCGACCCGGTCGGGTTCGGTCCGGCGTCCACGCTCCCGCTCATCCCCCGCTGTTCTTTCCGTTCGCTTCGTGCGTATTCATCGAGGAGTTTCGCATGTCCCGGAACGTTCGTGTGAAGAGATTGCTCGCCCTCGCCGCGGGCACCGCCGGTGCCGTCGCCATGGTCGTGGCGCCCACCACCGCCCAGGCCGACCCCGTGCACACCACGGCCGTGGTGACCAAGAACGTCACCTTCAGCTGCGCGTACCCGCTCATCGGCAACCGCGACGTCCCGGCGACCGTCACCGCCACCTTCCCCGACAGCGTCGCCGTCGGCTCGCCCATCAACACCACGAACTTCTCCGTGGCGGTGTCGCTGGACGCGCTGACCCTGCAGGCCCTGACCCTGATCGGCTCGGCCACCGTCGAGGGCACCACCACCGCCGGGGTCGAGCTGGACGTCAACGGCACCGAGCTGGGCGTCACGCTGCCCGGCCTGAACATCCCGGTCACCAACGTCACCGGCGCCGCCCCGGTCACGCTGAACATCAACGGCCAGGTCCCGTCGCTGACGGTCAAGGCCCCCGGGCAGGTCGACATCGCCATCGGCAGCGCCTTCTCCGGGAAGATCACCCCGAAGCGCGCCGACGGCACGCTCACCGGGCTGGGCACCTTCGACCTGAACTGCTCGATGCTCCCGGGCCAGGACCCGTCACTGGTCTCGATCCCGGTCGTCTGACCGATCGGGGAAGAAAAGGGCCTCCCGGCGGCGCGGCCGGGAGGCCCTTTCCTGTGCGGTCATTTCCCGAGATCGCTTCTACCGGGCCCGCCTTTTCGTTCACGCGCTCCGTCGTCCGATTCCCCGGACGGCGGAGCGCGATTCCCGCGGGCGGTCCACCCCGGGGCACTGAGCCCCGGCCTGGGTCTCAGGTCGGGTTCGGCGGCTGCGGGGTGGGCGGCACCGGCGGCTCGGTGGCCGGTTCCGGGATGGGCTGCCCCGGCTCGGGCAGTCCCGGGTCCGGCACGGGCGGCGTGGGTACGGGGTTCGGTGTCGGCTGTGACATGGGTCTCGGGTACCCGTCCGCCACCGTCCGAACCCTCCACCCGCGACCCGATCGGTACAGTCCACCCGTGCTGACGGTCGCCGGGCTGAACACCTTCCCCGTCAAGGGATGCGCCCCGGTCCCGCTGACCCGCGCCAGGGTCGGTCCGGCGGGCCTCGAACACGACCGGGCCTGGATGGTCACCGACCTCGACGGCACCTTCCGCAGCCAGCGCCGCGACCCCCGCCTGGCCCTGGTCCACCCCAGGGTCGCCGACGACGTGCTGGTCCTCTCCGCGGTGGACGCCCCCACCATCGAGGTCGAGGTGGACGACCACGCCCCCGCCCGCCCGGTCACCCTCTTCGGTGAACCCTTCCGCGGCATCGACCAGGGCGACCCCGCCGCCGACTGGCTCACCCGGGTCCTGGGCCGCCCCAGCCGCCTGGTCCGCGTGCCCCCCGACCACGACCGCGCCCCCACCGGCCTGACCCCCGGCACCTCCGGCTACGCCGACAGCAGCGCGGTCCACCTGCTCGGCCTGGCCTCCCACACCGAACTCAACCGCAGGCTGGCCACCCCGGTCCCGCTGGACCGCTTCCGGGCCAACGTCCTGGTCGCGGGCGGCACCCCGCACGCCGAGGACGACCTCCGCGCGATCACCGTCGGCGGGGTCGCCCTCGGCTACACCAAACCCGCCATCCGCTGCGCGGTCACCACGGTCGACCAGGTCACGGCCGCGCGCACCGGCCCCGAGCCCCTGCGCACCCTGGCCACCTACCGCAGGACACCCGACGGCGTGGCCTTCGGCGTCAAGTTCGCCGTCACCACCCCCGGCTGGGTCGAGGTCGGCGACGAGGTCACGGGTGCAGGACCACCGTCCGCCCGTTGAGCGGCTGGGTCCCCCGGGAGTTGCCCGCGACGAACAGGTGCTGGAAGCCGGACACGGTCGCGGCCGTCACGTGCTGCTCGGGCATCAGGAACCACAGCACGCCCTCGGTGAACGGCGCGGTGGTCAACGACCCGGTGTAGCGCGCGGTGAGGTGGCTGGCGGGCAGCAGCGCGTTCAGGTCGATGTCGTCGAGGTGCCGGGGCGTCGCGCACTCCGGCGTCAGCCCGCTCAGCACCTTGTCCACAACGGACGGTGCGCCGATCCGCAGCGGCACCCCGATCACCAGCACGCCCCCGGCGGCGCTGCGGTGCACCAGGTGCATCTCCAGCGGGTCGTGGTGGCCCTGGAAGGTGTGCTCCGAGGGGGTGTGGAAGTGGAACTGCACCAGGTCGTAGCGGGTTCCGGCGTAGGTGACGTGCGCCGAGCCCGGCACCACGTCCCCCTCCTCGGTCTCCTCGCCGCCCCGGGTGCCGCAGTCGGCGTCCTTCTGCACGTAGACCAGGTCCACCGCCGAGTGCCCGTAGTGGATGTCGAGCGAGGGGGCGAACGGGTCGAACCGGACGGCCGAGGGGGTGACGTCGATCGGGCTCTGCCCCGGTGGCGCGGACTCCGCCGCCGGTGCGCCCGCGGCCAGCAGCGCCCCGACCGCCGCCAACGGGACCAACAGGGTGAGAGCTGCTTTGCCGACCACGGAGGACCCCACTTCACGAAGGGATGGTCCGGACCACTTTCCTCCCCGGCGCCCGCGCCCCCAATCCCCTGATCTTCGCGAAGTCGGCGAAGCGGACGAACGAGTCGTGATCTCCGACACCGGGGACTACGTTGGGCCCCATGGACGACAACGAGATCCACGCCCGCATCAGCGCCCTGGTCGCGGAGGAGCACCGCCTGCGCTCGGGCACCCCCTCCCCGGAGGAGCACACCCGGCTCTCGGAGCTGGAGGTGGCGCTCGACCAGTGCTGGGACCTGTTGCGCCAGCGCCGCGCCCGCCGCGACGCGGGGGAGAACCCGGACGACGCCCAGGCGCGGCCGGTGGGTGAGGTGGAGGGCTACCGCCAGTAGACCGACCCGCCGCCCGGCTCGCGCCGCTCCCCGGTCGGGTGACCGTGGGCACTCCGCCGACCTCGTCCACCCGGGGGCTGTCACATTCCCGGGGGCTGTCTCGTCCTCCTGGTGTGGAAGAAGAATTCGCCCGAGCGCGGGAGCGGCTGCTGGCCGTTGCCTACGGCATCACCGGTGACCGGGGAGCCGCCGAGGACGTGGTGCAGGAGTCCTGGCTGCGCCTGGTCTCCACCCGCGACCCCGTCGACGACGTGACCGGCTGGCTGGTCGTGGTGACCTCCCGGCTGGCCCTCGACGTGGTGCGCTCCGCCCGCCACCGCCGCGAGCAGTACGTCGGCCAGTGGCTCCCGGAGCCCCTGGTGGAACCCGACGCCGACCCGGCCGACCGGGTCACCCTGGACGAGTCGGTGACCCTGGCGCTGCTGGTGGTGCTGGAGACGCTCTCGCCCGCCGAGCGGACCGTCTTCCTCCTGCACGAGGTCTTCGGCCTGCCGTTCGCCGAGGTGGCGGGCGTGGTGGGCCGCACCCCGGCGGCCGTGCGGCAGCTCGCGTCGCGGGCCCGGCGGCACGTGGCCGACCGGGCACCCCGGTTCGAGCCGGACCCGGTCCGGCAGCGGGCCGTCGTGTCCGCGTTCGCCACGGCCTGCGCCGGGGACGACCTGGGCGCGCTGCTGGCCCTGCTCGACCCGGACGTGGTGCTGCGCAGCGACGGCGGCGGGTTCGTCTCCGCCGCGCGCAACCCGGTCGTCGGCGCGGACCGGGTGGCCCGGTTCCTGGCGGGGGTGCAGCGGCGCAAGCCCGCCGAACTGCGCCCCGTCCGGGTGAACGGGTGGGCGGGCCTGCTGCGGGTGCACCAGGGTCACCCCACCGGCGTCATGGCCCTCACCGTCGCCGACGGACGGGTCACCGCCGTCGACATCGTGCTCAACCCCGAGAAACTGGCCCGCGTGCGGGCCGCCCACGTGGAAGGAACACCGTGAACACCACCCCCCGGCTCGACATCTCCGGCCCCGCCGCCGAGGCGTACAAGCACATGTACGGCCTGGAGCGGTTCCTGGCGGGCAGCGCCCTGCCGAAGACCACCCGCGAGCTGGTGAAGCTGCGCGCCAGCCAGCTCAACGGCTGCGCGTTCTGCGTCGACATGCACGCCCACGACCTGCGCGCCGACGGGGAGACCGACGAGCGGCTGTTCTCCGTCGTCACCTGGCGGGAGACGCCGTTCTTCACCCCCGAGGAGCGGGCCGCGCTGGCGCTGACCGAGGAGGCGACCGTGCTGGGCCGCGAGGGCGTGCGCGACGAGGTGTGGGAGGAGGCCCGCAAGTACTACGACGACGAGCAGTTGGCGGCGCTGGTCGTGGCCATCGCCACCATCAACGCCTGGAACCGGTTCGGAACGATCTTGCAGCTCGTCCCGGGGTCGATGCGGAAGAAGTGACCAGTGCATTCACCTGATCGCGGGTGGACCGTTACGCTATGTACCCGTGACGGACCTCAATACCCCCGAATGGGCTAATAGCGCGAAGCTCGCCGTCCGCCCGCGATCGGCGGGCACCGCGCTGCCGATGTTCCCGCCCAAGCCGGAGGACACCGCCCGGGGCCCGCTCATCGTCAGCGCGCTGCCCGCCGAACTCCCGCGCTCCCTGCGCGCCGCCGCGCCGATCCCGGTCGCCGTTGCGCTGGGACGCCCGTCGACGGAGCAGGCTCCGCCCACCGGGGGAGGCTCGCCCGCCGGAGGAGTTCGGCGTGGCGGGGCGGACCGGTCCACCGGGGAGGATCGGCGCCGTGGGGTGGCGCGGTCCGCCGGGTGGCGGCGCAAGTCGGTGGCGGCGGGTGCTCTGCTCGCTGCCGCCGTGGTCGCGGTGCTGGTCTCCTGGGTGCTCCCCGCCGATGAGCCCGCTCCGCGCGCCGCCGCCGCGCCCGCGCCGGTGGGGGAGTTCGACTTCCACCGCCTGCCGGACACCGAGGAACCCATCCACGACAGCGACTGCGCGCCGCACGCCTACGGTCGGACGCAGGAGTTCCTCGTCGCCAACCGCTGCCTGCAACTGACCCGCGCGGTGTACTCGGCCGCGCTCCCCGGTGGGCGGACCGCGTTCACCTCGGTGGCCGTCGTCCGGATGCGCACCGAGGAGGCGTCGGTCCGGCTGACCGAACTGGTCCGGCTGGAGGGCACCGGGAGCGTCACCGACCTGCTCCGCGACCAGGTGGTCACCGTTCCCGGCCTCGACCGGCTCAGCCGTGGTGGGTTCGCCGCCGAGCGGGCGGGGCGGGACGTGGTGATCGTCGAGTCCGACACCGTCGAGCGGGACCCGGACCCGGTCCTGCACCGGGCCGTGATGAAGCGGATCAGCGCGGACGCCGTGCGGCTGGGCGCGGAACTCCGCTAGGCCGTGTCCTTGTTCAAAGCCCGGGATTTTTGGGGGCGTGCCCGGGTGGGTGGATCTGCTTGGGCGGGGCCCCTACGCCGATCATGTGCCCAGTGTGACCGAGTGGGGCGAAAAGAGTGCCCCACAGCCCAGGCAGGCTTGCACATGATCGGCTCCCCCACCCAAGCAAATCCACCCACCCGGGCATTTCCGTAGCCGGGCCGGCGGTTGCGGGGGTGGCTGGTTTTCGCTGCGCCTGTTGGGGTTGGGGTGGCTGGCCGCCTGGCCTGCGGTGGGCGAGGTGTGGTCGCCTGCTGTGAGGACAGGCCCCAGGCCGTGCCCGGCCCGGGCCGTCAGCCGGTTCCGCGCATCAGCAGGTGGCCTCGGCGGAAGCGCTCGCCCTCGCACGGTTCGCGCAGCACCCGGCCGACTTCGGCGAACCCGGCCTCGCCCGCCATCTCGGCCAGGGCGTCGATCGGCCACCGGTAGGCGGTCGTCACCTTGTGGTCGAACGGGGTGGTGGGTTCGCCGCCCGACTCGAAGAAGGCCAGCAGGAGGTGGCCGTCGGGGGCGAGGACCCGGCGGAACTCGGCGAGGTAGGCGGGCAGTGCCCGGGGTGGGGCGTGGATGATCGAGTACCAGGACACGATGCCGCGCAGTCCGCCGTCGGGCAGGTCCAGGGCGTCCATGGAGCCGATTTCGAAGCGCAGGTCCGGGTACGCCTCGCGGGCGAGGTCGACCATCACCGGCGACAGGTCGACGCCGAAGACGTCCAGGCCCAGGTCGCGCAGGTGGGCGGTCACCGGTCCCGGGCCGCAGCCCAGCTCGGCGACGGTTCCGGGGCCGTCGGCCCGCGCGGACTCGGCGAAGGCGGCGAGCACCGCCCGGTCGAGGGGGAAGCGGGCGAGGTCGTCGCGGGGGAGTGCGGCGTAGCGGGCGGCCATGGCGTCGTAGGCGTCCGCTGTCGTCCGGTGGTGGGGGGCGGTCACAAGCGGAGGACTGTAGGGCCGCTGAGTTGATCTTTTCAACCGCGGTGGGGCGTGCCGCGCGGGTGGTCTCAGGGTTGGCCGACCGGGTCGTCCACCGAGGCGACCGGGTCCGATCCGGCTGCCGCGGTAGGGTCTGTCAGGGCGTCCGCCGCGTCGACCGGGATGACCACGGTGGTTTCCTGGGTGCGGCCGCGCAGGGTCACCGTGTCCGCCGCCCGCCAGCGCCCGGCTTCCTCGGGGGAGGCCGCGGCCAGGGTGTGGGCGGAGGCCACCAGCTTGCCGGGGAACGACTTGGCCAGCTCCGTCAGCCGGGCAGCCTCGTTCACCGGGTCGCCGATCACGGTGTACTCGAAGCGGCGGGCGTCGCCGATGTTGCCCGCGACCGCGGGGCCCGCGGCGACGCCGATGCCCGCCTCGCACTCGGGCACCTCGACCGGCAGTCGGGCGGCGATGGCCCTGGCGGCGGCCAGGGCCCGCCCGGCGTGGTCGGGCAGGTCGACCGGGGCGCCGAAGATGGCCAGCGCGGCGTCGCCGACGAACTTGTTGACCAGGCCGCCGTGCGCGTCGATCTCGTCGACGACCACGGCGAAGAACCGGTTGAGCAGGTCCACCACCTCGGTCGGCGGGCGGGTGGCGGCCAGCGTGGTGGACCCGACGATGTCGACGAAGATCACCGCCACCTCGCGCACCTCGCCGCCGAGGCGCTCCACCCCGGCGGCGACCGCGGCCTCGGCGACCTTCTGCCCGACGTGGCGGCCGAACAGGTCGCGAATGCGCTCGCGCTCGCGCAGGCCCGCCGCCATCCGGTTGAAGCCCGCCTGCAGCAGGCCCAGCTCGGTGCCGTCGTAGACCGGGATCTCGCTGTCCAGGTCGCCGCGCTGCACCCGGGCCAGGCCGTCGCGCACCGAGTCGATGGGGGCGATGGTGGCCCGCGCGTTGAAGATCATGACCAGCAGCCCGAACACCAGCACCACGCCGCCGAGCACCACCACGGTCACCGCGAGCTGGTTGGTGGTGACGTTGCCGCGCACCATGGCGAACAGCGCCACCATCACCACCCCGGCGACCGGGACGCCGGTGCCCAGGCACCAGAACAGCAGCATCCGCACCTGCACGCCCGCGCCCACCACCCGCTGCGGCGGGTCGTCCTGCAGCGCCCGCGCCGACACCGGGCGCAGGGCGAACTCGCTGAGCAGGTACGCGTTGGCGCAGACCACGATGCCCGCGAACGCCACGGTGAACCCGACCGCGAAGACCAGCTCGGGTTGCAGGAACGCCACCAGCACGGTGAACAGCACCGTGGCCGCGCCCCAGAGCGCGGCCTGCATGAGGGTCAGGCGCAGCGGCACCCTGATCGTGGCGTGGCGGTCGGCCTCGGTCGGTTCGCGCTGGTCGATGGCCCAGCGAAGCTGCCGCAGCGCCCGCCCGGTGCCCCAGACGACGCCGACGACCAGCGCCGCGAGCACGTACGCGGGGACCGCGATCACCATGGCCAGCAGCGTCGACCCGGTCATGTCCGGACCGGGGATCACCACCCCGGAGAGCACGACCACGACCGCGGCGCCGATGACGTTCGCGGTGATGAGGGTGATCGTCAGCAGGCTCTGCACCCGGATGCGCAGCGCCAGCCCGTGCTGCCCGGCCGGGCCGAGCAACTTCGACCCGAAGGGGGCCGCCGTCCCGGGCCGTCCCCGCTCAACCATGCTGTGTCCCCCAGGGCCGACGAGTTACCTACTCATGAGTAGGTTAGCCCGGTTGTCAATCCGGGTCACTCTAGTCGTCCCAGTGCCGCATCGGGAGCACGAACCACAGCACCCCCACGACCACCGCGCACACCCCCGCGATCACAAACGCCAGCGCCCCGCCCACGACCATCTCCGAGAGCAGCAGCAACGACGCCGTCACCGCCAGCGACAGGCAGATCAGCCCGGCGATCGTCGTGCGCGTGGCCAACCGCATGATCTCCTCGCGCTTGCCCTGCCCGACCAGGATGCGGTGCCACGCCGCGGGCGCGGTCAGCAGCGCCACCGCCCCCACGGCGAAGAACACCGCCACCATGTGGGTCGACCGCTCGAACGCCGCGGTCTCCTCCTGGTACACGTCGGTGAACGTGATGGACAGCAGGAAGCCGAAGAGGATCTGCACGCCCGCCTGCGCCACCCGCAGTTCCTGGAGCAGTTCGTTCAGGTTGCGGTTCAGCTTCTCCCGCGGGTGTTCGTCGTGCTCGGGGTGCTTCGGGGTTTCCTCGGTCATGGGGGGAGAGCCTGCCCGACACCTCCCGTTGACCTCCGCATCCCGCGCCGCACGGCGTCCGAACGCCCCGTTCACGCGCCCATCTGGCTCAACTGGACGTCCAACTGGGCTGCGACCTCGGCCAACTCCCGGTCCTGCGGAGCCGCTCCACCCAGGCGGTTGTCGAGTTCCTCGCGCGTGGCGATCAGCATCGCGCCCGCGTAGTCGGGGCGGCGCAGCACGCTGCCGTCGACGACCTGGGAGCGGCCCTCCAGGAACAGCAGCACGGGGTCGGGCAGGTCGGAGTCGAGCAGTTGGTGCAGATCGTCCTTGGTGATGGTCACGGCAGCGAGGTACCCCCGGTTGTTGACTGCTACACCACTCGGCGGAGTGGCCGGGGGGTCGCTGTCCGCAACCGGCAGGCCGGTTGTTTCACCTGGTCGGGTGGTGGGGTAGCCGGGCGGGAGCAGAAGGAGGTCCCGTGGGGGCTTTGATCTACGCGGCGGCCGGTGTCGCCACCCTGGGGGCGGCCCTGCTGCCCAGGGTGCTCGGCCGGGTGCCCGTCTCGATGCCCATGGTGTTCCTCTTCGCCGGTGCGCTGGCGTTCGCGGTCATCCCGGCGCTGCCCGACCCCGTGCCCGCCGAGCACCCCGAGGTCGCGCTGCACCTGACCGAGCTGTGCGTCATCGTCTCGCTGATGGGCGCCGGGCTGGCGCTCGACCGGCGGGTCGGGTGGCGGCGGTGGTCCACCACGTGGCGGCTGCTGGGGATCACCATGCCGCTGTCGATGATCGGGGTGGCGCTGCTGGGCTGGGGGCTGGGCCTCGGCGTGGCCGGGGCCGCGCTGCTGGCCGCCGTGGTCGCCCCCACCGACCCGGTGCTGGCCACCGAGGTGCAGGTGGGCGAGCCCGCCGACGGGTCGGGGGAGGACGAGGCGCGGTTCGGCCTGACCTCCGAGGCGGGCCTCAACGACGGCCTGGCCTTCCCGTTCACCTACGCCGCCATCGCCATCGCCGCCGCGTCCGCCGCCGCCCCGGCCGCCTGGGTGCCGCACTGGCTCGGGGTCGACGTGGCGTGGCGGCTGGTGGCCGGGGTCGCCCTGGGGCTGGGGATCGGGTGGGCGCTGCGGAAGATGTTCTTCTCCGCGCCGTCGGAGGCGTTCCGCCTCGCCGAGCACGCGGAGGGCTTCGTCGCCCTCGCCGCGACCTTCCTCGCCTACGGGGTCACCGAACTGGTCAACGGCTACGGGTTCGTGGCCGTCTTCGTCTGCGCGTGCACGATCCGGGCCGCGGAGCACTCCCACGGCTACCACAAGGTCCTGCACCAGTACGTGGAGCAGGTCGAGCGGATGGTGACCGTGCTGGTCATCTTCCTGCTCGGCGGGGCCGCGGTGAGCGGGCTGTTCGCGGGCACCACCTGGCTGGAGGTCGGTGCCGTGGCCGCGGTGCTGCTGGTGGTGCGGCCGGTCGCCGGGCTGATCGGGCTGGCGGGCGGCAAGACCGGGCCCAGGGAGCGGACGGTGATCGCGTTCTTCGGCGTGCGCGGGGTGGGGTCGCTGTTCTACCTCGCCTACGCCCTCGGCGAGGTCGAGTTCACCGACCCCGACCGGCTGTGGCGGCTGGTGGGGCTGGTCGTGGTCGGGTCGATCCTGATCCACGGCGTCACCGCCACACCGGTCATGCGGTTCCTCGACCGCAAGCGCGAGCACGAGGCGCCCAACGACGAGGCGGTGGAGCGGACGCCGGTGTGAGCGGTCACAGACCGTCCACAATGGCCCGGCCCAGGGCGGTCCCGGACAGCCACGCCGTCTCCACCCTCGGCCTGCCCCAGGCGTCACCGGCGATCCCGATGCCGTCGGCCAGCAGGAACGGCGCGTCGGCCGGGGCGTTGGGCGTGGCGTAGGTCCAGCGGTGGACGTGGGCGTCGGTGGGCGCGGGCAGGTCGAACAGCGCCCCCACCGCGTCCGCGATCTCCGCGGTGGCCGCGGCGGGGGACTCCAGGTGGCGGGCGGCGAACTCCGCGGTGGTGTGGGCGACCAGGACGGGGGCGTCGTCGCCGCGCCGGGAGCCGTCGTCGAAGACGGTGCCGAGGGTGGGGTGGTCGTTGACGAACGCGCCGTGGAAGGCGGGCCACGCCCTGGCCGGGTAGCGCAGCGTGGCCACCAGGGCGGGGGACCAGGACTGGTGCGCCGCCGCGTGCCGGGCCGGGGAACCGGTGGGCAGCAGGCGGGCCGCCTGCGGGCCGGGCATGGCCAAAACCACCGCGTCGGCCCGCTCCCCGTCGACCAGCCCGGTGTCCACTGTGGTCACCGGGTGCTCGGTGGCCACCTCCAGCCCCTCGGCCAGGTCGGCGACGAGCGAGCGCAGGCCGCCCGCGGCGGCGTAGCGCACCGGACCGGAGGTCGGCGCCCGCTCGGACCCGTCCACCGCCAGCAGCGTGTCGGTCCACGGGCGGGCCAGGCCGCGCTCGCACCACGAGGCCACCACCGCGCCGAAAGCCCCGTCCCGGGCGGTGAAGTAGCCCGCGCCGATGTCCGCGGGCCGACCGTCGTAGCGCTTGGTGGCCATCCGACCACCCACCGCCCGACCGCGTTCCAGCACCCGCACCGGCACCCCGGCCCCGGCCAGCACCCCGGCGCAGGCGATCCCGGCGATGCCCGCACCCACCACGACAACAGCCATGCCCGAACCCCGGCTCAGAACGCCAGCTCGGCGACGAAGGCGTCCCACACGGCCCGGTCGCCGATCACCTCGACCGAGTCCGCCGAGGCCCGGCCCAGCGCGACGAGCAGCAGGTCCGCCGAGTGCCCGCGCAGGGCGACGTCACCCTTGCCGTGGCCGTGCTCCCAGCGCAGGCCGCCCGCACCCGAGGTGATCAGCCACTCGCCCGCGGCGCCCAGGCCCTCGTCGTGGGCGTGCAGGTGCACGGTGGCCTCCGGCAGCGCCCGCTGCTGGGGGATCTCGGCCACCAGGGTCAACCACTCGGACAGGGCGTCCGCGGCGACCTCGGGTTCGACCTCGTAGGGCACCCCCGCGGCGAGGGCGGCGTCGGCGAGGTGGACCACGGTCTCGTGCAGGCGCCTGCGCACCCACCACCCGGCCGGGCGCGGCCCGGTGAACGTCCACACCGGCACCTCCGCGCCGGTGTGCGCCACGGCGTCGAACAGCTCGCGCGGGCCGTCGCCGAGCCACTCGACGAGCCCGCCGTCCCCCGGCTTGCCGCCGGGCACGGCCTTCGGGTCCAGCGGGGCGGTCGCCCGCTCGCGCACCATGGTCGCCGCCCAGCGGTCACCGCGGCCGACGTGCTTGCCGAGCTGGGTCAGGGTCCACCCGGGGCAGGTGGGGACGGGGGCCTGCGGGTCCCCCGCGGCGACGACCGCGGCGAGGCGGCGGTTGTACTCGGTGAACGCTGCGGCGTGGTCGAGGTCGGTCATGCCCCTGATCCAACCGCATCGGCCCGGTCTCCCGCCCGGTCATCCCGGGAGGGCCCACGGCCAATCAGGCGGTGACCCGGGTCCCGCGGCGGGGGGAGCGGTGGGTAAGCACGAGGGCACGGCCGGTCCCCTTCCTCACCGGGACCCGCCGGTGCTCGCGGGGACGGGTTCCGAAACCGGGTTGGGGGACATCTGCGCTCCGATCCGTGGGTTCGGGGGACGGCGCCGGTGCGGGGACCGCAACGCCTGCGGGGAGCCGACCGGGTCACCGGTCCACCCCCCACTGCGTGAATCGTGCACAGAGGACGGTCCGTTGACCAGGGCGCCACCGCGGAACAGGGGTGTTCTGGCGCAAGTGCGCCGTACTACAGCCAACCCCGCTGCGCGGCCTGCACACCCGCCTGGAACCGGGTGGTCGCCCCCAACCGCTCCTGCAACACCGCGACCCGGCGCACCACCGTCCGCCGGGACAGGCCCAGCCTGCGCGCGATCGCGTCGTCGGTGGCGCCCGCGGCCATCAGCGTGACGATCCGCCGGTCCCGCTCGGCGAGGTCCCGGTCCCCGGCCACCGACACGGTCACCGGCACCGCCAGCGCCCACAGCGACTCGAACGTCCGGGCCAGCGCGGTCAGCAGCGCCGGATCACCCACCAGCAGGCTGGTCCCGTCGACGTGCACCAGCGCCCGGTCGTCGTCGGCCACCAGCAGCCCCAGCGGCGGCGCGGCCAGCGTGCGCAACTGCTCCCCGGACACCGGGGCGATGCTGTCGGGGGTGTACCCGGGGTGGATCGTGCGGTAGCGCACACCCGCGGCGATGCGCGCGGTCCGCGACTCCGCCCGCAGCTCGCGCAACCCGGGGGCCGTGCACGGGGTGCCGGGCCGCGACGGGTCGCACCGCTCGATGGAGCGCACCTGCACCCGCGCCCCGGCGTGCAGGGAACGCAGAGCGGCGAGCTGGTCCCCGGGGTCGGACAACGTCTCGACCGCGGGGTCCCGGGACAGCATGTGGGGGTCCACGCCGCCGGTAACCTCCCGGAACGCAAAGTGGATACGCGGATGTATCGGGCACCGTAGGCGGGAACCCGCCGCGGGTCAACAACCCGGCCTCGCCGCGGCCCCATACCCGGTACGGTCACGGCCATGCCACGCGTCACACGCGCCGAGGTCCGGGACCGGGTGGTCGAGGCGGCGGCCACGGTCTTCGCCGAGAAGGGCATCGCGGCCACGCGCATGCAGGACGTCGCCGCCACCGCCGGGTTCACCAGGGGCGCGGTCTACTCCAACTTCGCCGACAAGGCCGACCTGCTCGCCGCGGTGGTCGACGCCACATCGGACCGGATGGCCGTCGACGGCACCGCCGTGTTCGACCCGGCCGTCCCGCCGAGCGCGCTGCGCGCGGGCATCGGCCGCCTGGTGGCCGACTGGGTGCGGGAAGTGCCGGTGCACCGCAGGCTCCAGTTGGAACTGGTGGCCCAGGCCACCAGGGACGAAGACCTGCGCGCCACCCTGGTCGAGCCGCGCCGCCGCAGGCGCCGTGCCGTCGCCGCGGCGGCGACGGCCTACTTCGACAGCCGGGGGATGCCGCTGCCGCTGCCCGCCGACGTCTTCGCCACGGCCCTGCTCGCCGTGGTCAACGCCTTTGCCATCGAACTGCTCATCGACCCCGAGGGCACCACCCCGACCGCGGTGGCCGACGCGCTGAGCGTCCTCGTCCCGGGGTGACCCGCCGGTAGCGATTCGGCCTCGATCGGCCGGGGAACGCGCGGACGACCGTAGGATCTGCGCCGTGACCGACCGCAGCCCGCTGCTGGACCCCCTGGGCTGGCCCCGCTGGCTGGCGCGCGACGCCGAACGCCGCCGCCTGGTGGAACCCGAGGCGCTGGCCAGCATCGAACAGTCCGTTCGGGATTTCCCCGCAGCAGCCTTCACCGCGGGCCTGCTGCCGATCCCCCTGCCCGTGGAACGGGTGGAGAAGCTGCCGCGCGGGGAGGTCCGCGACACCGCCGACGGCGTGCGCATCCGCTTCCGCGCGCAGAACACACCGAGCGAGACCCGCGGCTGGGTGCTCGGCAACGGCCTGGTGATCGGCATGAACCAGGCCACCATGCGCCCGCTCTACGTCCCGGTCGCCCGTGGCGACAGCGCCGCGCTGCGCCTCGACGGCGTGGTGGTGCGGGCGCTGATCAGCGGCTGGCAGCCCTACCCGCCGCCGGTCGAGGTGGAACTGGAGCAGAACCGCTCCGTGCCCACCGACGAGTACCTGCGGCGCGTGCTGGCGGGGCGGGGACGTCCATAGAGGTCCGACCCCGGTCCGTTTCCCGCGAGGCAGCCTCGGAAAAGCCGGTCAGCGACGGGCGAGCCTGCGCTCCACACCGGAGCCGTAGTCCAGGCCGAAGTGCGCGAACAACTTCGGCTCGTCGGCCGCCAGCAGCTCGCCGTCGGTGTCGATCGACGGCGAGTTCTTCACCAGGTCCTTGGGGAAGCGCACCCGGATGAACTTCGGCGCCACCGTCGCCCCCACCGCCGGGGCGAAGGCCAACCGGTGCTTGCCGATGAACCCCACCTTCACCGTGAGGAAGCTCGGCTCGTCGGTGATGGTGTCGACGTACACCGCCTCCAGCGAGCCGATGGTCTTGCCGTCGGGGTCGACGACGTCGTAGCCGACCCAGTCACGCAGGTTCTCCGCGGGAAACATGATCCTCGGCTTCCCGCCCCGACCGGCGGCCAAACCCCGACTTCACCGCGCCAGGGCGAGCAGCCCGTCCGCCACCGTGTCGACCACGGGCAGCGCCTCCAGCACCCCGGAGACCAGCAGGGTCCGGTGCGCGGCCGTGCCGGGGCCCGCGACGACCACGAACCGGCCGCGGTCGCACGCGGCGAGCAGCACGGTCAGCCCGACCGAACCGAAGAACCCGACCCCCGTCAGGTCGCACACCACGCCGGTCACCCCCGGCCGCGCGGCGAGCTCGGCCAGTTCGGCGTCCAACTCCGCGCCGGTGTTGAGGTCCACCTCACCGGTGGCGCGGAAGACGACGTCCTCGTCGGCGTGGCCGACCCGGAGGACCTGGGTGGTGAGCAGGTTGGTACGCATGGGAGCCCCTCCGTCGCGCGGTGGAATAGCCACCGGGCGGCTGGTTGCTCAACCGATCCCGAGACCCCAGCCTAACCCCTCCACCCGGGGTCCCGCCGGAAGTGCGCTGTGACGGTGGTCCTCCCGTTGGCGTGCACCACGTCGAGCCGCTCGGCCAGACCCGCCATCATCTTCAGCCCCCAGCCCCGCGCGTCCTCCCGGCCGGGCGCGGGCGGCTTCCAGGCGCCGTGGTCGACGACCACCAGCGTCACCGACTCCTCCAGCACCGTCACCGTCACCCCGACCAGACCGCCGGGCCGCTCGCGGTAGCCGTGCTCCACCGAGTTGGCGACGGCCTCGTCCGCGGCGAGCACCACGTCGTCGCGCAGCAGCCCGCCCACCCCGCGCCCGTCCAACCACCGGCCCAGCCGCCCGCGCAGGCCGGGCAACCGGGTGCTGTCCGCGGGCACGGTCACCGCCAGCACCCTCGGATCACCCGCGGCCGGGTCGGCCCCCGCCACGCCCCCGGTGCCCGGGTGCTCCGCGTCCGGGGTGTGCGCGTCGATCATCGACAAGTCCCTTCCCCGGTCCGCCGCGGTCACCGATCACCGTACCGCCGGGTGGCGGTCCGACCACCCCGAGCGGCCGCGAGTGCGTACGATTCGGCGACTCGACCGGCGCGCCGCGCCCCGGTCGAATAACGATTCAGCCCGAGCGCCCGCGCCCGCCCGTCTGGGGGTGGTGTCCCCGCCCCGTTGCTCCCACGATGGGACAGGGTGGGAGTGGGCGTGACGGTGTGGTGGGCGAGTCGAGGAGGAGGGGCGGGATGCGGGGCTTGAGGCGCCTCGGCAGGCGCGGTCGGGGGCCGCGGGTGCGCGACCTCGGACCCGAGCAGCTCGGGGCGCACCCCGCCGCGCCCGCGCCCGGTGCCGCCGCCGGTCCGCCGCCGTACGTGCCCCGCGACGTCGACCCCGAACTCGACGCCCTGCTCGTCGACGGCGGCCTGGTCGTCGTCGAGGGCGACTCGGCCTCCGGCAAGACCCGCACCGCCGCCGAGGCCGCCCGCCGCACCCTGCCCGACCGCACCCTCGTCCAGCCCCGCGACGCCGCCGACCTGCGCGCCTGGGCCACCACCGACCCGGCCCCCACCGACACCGTCGTCTGGCTCGACGACCTCGAGCGCTTCCTCGTCCCCGGCGGCCTCGACCAGGACCTGCTGACCCGCCTGGTCCCCGCCGGGCGCACCGACGTGCTCCTGCTCGCCACGCTGCGCTCCCGGGCCAGGCTCACCCTCACCGCCGCCGGTTCGCAGGCCGAGGCCGAACTGGCCCGCCGCGCCGCCGACGTCCTCGGCCAGGCCACCACCGTCACCCTGCGCCGCGCCTTCTCCGCCGCCGAACTCGACCGCGCCGAGACCCTGCGCGCCGACCCGCGCATCGCCGACGCCCTCGACCGCAGCGAGGACGACGCCCTGCCCGAACGGCTGTGCGCGGGCCGCTCCACCGCCGCCCGCTGGCACCGCGGCTTCGACTCCGACGACGTCACCGCCCTCACCGGCGCCGCGATCGTCGCCGCGGCCGTGGACGTCAAGCGGGCCGGGTGCACCACCCCGGTCAGCCGCAAGGTCCTCGCCGAGCTGTACGGGCACTACCTCGACAACGCCCCCATCGGCCCGGCCGCCTTCGACGCCGGGCTGGCCTGGGCCACCCAACCGGTGCGCGGCACCGGCGGCTGCCTGCTCACCCGCCCCGACGACACCTTCGAGGCGTTCGACTACCTCGTCGACGGGGCCGAGGCGCCGGTGCCGGAATCGGTGTGGGAGGTGCTGCTGCGCCACCTGGCGGCAGCCGACCTGCCCCTGGTCGGACTCGCTGCGCACCGCGCCAAGCAGGAGGACATCGGCCGCCGCATCCTCGTCCGCTGGGCCGACTCCTCAGCCGACCCGGCGGTCTGGAGCCTCGTCGGCGCCATGCTCTTCCGCGGCGGCACCGACGTCTCCCTGCCGCGCCGGGCCGCCGAGGCCGTCCCGTGGCTGGTGCGCGCGGTGGAGGCGGGCAACGCCGACGCCGCCGGGCACCTGGTCCAGCTCTACCGCGAAACCGGCGACGTCGACTCGATGGAGCTGTGGGCCCGCCGGGGCGCGCACGCGGGCAACGCCGAGACGATGGTCGCCCTGGGCCGCAGGCTCATCGAACGCGGCGAACGCGGCGAAGCCGACCGGTGGCTGCGCAAGGTGATCGAGGGCACCCGGCTGGAGGTCGAACTGCTGCCGCTGACCGAGGGCCTGCCCCTGGAGGTGCCCGCGGGCTCAGCCCGCCCCGGCGTGGTGGCGGGCGACTTCCTGGAGTTCTCCTGCCCCCGCTCGGACGCGATGATCCTGCTCGGCATGCTCCTCAACCGCCCCGGCCGCCACGACGAGGCCGAGCACTGGCTGCGCCGCGCCGCCAACACCGGCCTGATGGATGCCCTGCTGGTCTACGGCCACTTCGCCAACGACCGCAAGGGCCGCGTCGCCCTGGGCGAGTGGTGCGAACTGGCCCACCGGCTGGGCAGGTCGGACGCGGTCGAGGAACTGGGCGTCCGCCTCCGCAAGACCGACACCTTCAGCGCCCAACTCCTCTTCCTCTCCGCCGCCGACGCGGGCAGGCTGCGGGCGGTGGGGTACCTGGGCCAGATGTCCGAACAGCGCGGCGCCTTCGACGAGGCCGAGGCGTACTACCTGGAAGCCGAGGGCGAGTACCCGGAGGTGTCGCGGTTCCTGGCCCGGGTGCGGGCGGCCCGGGCGCAGAACCCGTGGCCCCCCATCAGGTTCCGCCTCCCGCAGTAGCGCCAGGCGAACGGCGGGCACGGTCTCCCGTGCCCGCCGTCCCCATCGGAATCACACACTCCCGCCGTGCCGCCCCGGGGCTTCGTCGCCCCGGGGTGTCGTTCAGCTGGTGATGTTGCTGGTCCCCAGGGTCGTGTTCTGGGAGGCCGGGCTGAGCGTCAGGGCGACGTCGAACGCGCCCAGGGCGCTGTTGGTGACGATGTGCGACGACGCGTTCGGGTTGACCGACACGGTGGCCGGGCCCGTGGCGGCGCTCGCCGGGAGGGCGAAGGCCACCGAGCCGGAAGCCGTGAACGTCAGCGGACCCGTCGCCGGGACCGGGGTCGCGCCGATGGGCAGGGAAACCGGCACGTTGTACACCGTGCCGTTGCTGGCCTTGACCGAGACCGAGGCGCTGATGGTGCCCGAGATCTGGGTGGCACCCACGAGCCGCAGGCCGTCAGCCGCGGTCTGACCCGCGTTGACGTCGATGCTGAACGGCACCGTCACCGTCGTCCCGCGCTTGACCGACGCGGGCACGTTCACGTGGATCACCGTCGCCACGGTCTGCGTGCCGATCAGCGGGAACGACCCGGAGAACGTGAGGCTCTTGTCAACGGCAGAGGCGTTGCCGGCCCCGAGAAGAGCGAGGGCGAGAGCGGTGAGCACGGCGACGATGCCGCCGCCGGTCACCGCACGCTTCGCCTTGGCCACAGTGGTCGTCACTGGCAGGTCCTCCTCAACACTGAGTGAACAGACGAGTGATGCAGGGGTTGAACACACAGGTGGAACCGGTGAGTCCCGCGCGCTGGGCCACCGAAAGTGAGAGTAAGTCAACCTCACTGACTGTGACAAGGTGAACATTCTCCGTCACTGGAAAATCTTCAAATCTTGTCATCGAGGTCTCATGACGGCGATGGGGCATTGAGCGGAGATGAGCAGAAGGAGTGGGGGTGCCCACCTGCTCGACCGCCACGCAGCGGCCTGCCACCTGTCCACCCACCGACCACCCCGAAGCCGACCGGCGCAGCGGCCACCCCCACGCAGATCCCGGGCTCCGAACGCGCACCCGGCCGCAAACCCGCCCACCGCCACCAACTCCGGCGATCGACGGCGCCTGAGCAGGCTGGCCCGCCCCGTGCCGGATCAGGTCGGCGAGCCCGGCCCAGCCCGCTCAGAGCCGTGCTGAATCGGGCCTGCGAGCTGGGCCCGGCCTGCGCAGAGCTGTGTCGAATCAGGTTTGCGCAGGCCGGGCCCAGTCTGCTCAGAGCCGTGCCAAACCAGGTCTGCGAGCCGGGCCCGGCCTGCTCAGAGTTGCGGCGCGACCTCGGCGGCGACCAGGTCGAGGTGCTCGAGGTCGGACAGGTCCAGGAACTGCAGGTACAGCTTGCTGATCGCCGTGGCCTCCCGCCAGCGGCCGATCCTGTCCACGACCTCCCCGACCGTCCCCGCCACCCCGTTCTCCCGCAGCTCTGCCGGTTCCCGCCCGATCGCGGCCGCGCGCCGGACGAACTCCGCCTCGTCGCGCCCCACGCAGACCACCTGCGCCACCGATCGCTCCAACGGCCCCCGCCCCGCGGCGGCGCAGGCGGCGTCCACCCGCGCGAACTGCTCGACGCACGCGTCGATCCCCGCGAACGGCAGGTTGAACTCGTCGGCGTACTCCGCGGCCAGCCGCGGTGTGCTGCGCGCCCCGAAGCCGCCGATGATCACCGGCGGCCCGGGCCGCTGGGCGGGCTTGGGCAGGGCGGGGGAGTCGGTCAGCTCGTAGTGCTTGCCCCGGAAGGAGAACCGCTCCCCGTCCGGCGTGCGCCACAACCCGGTGACGACCGCCAGTTGTTCGGCGTAGCGCTCGAACCGCTCACCCAGGTCCGGGAACGGGATGCCGTAGGCGGTGTGCTCGTCGCCGTACCAGCCGCTGCCGACACCGAATTCGACGCGCCCACCGGACATCCGGTCCACCTGGGCGACCGAGATCGCCAGCGGACCCGGCAGGCGGAAGGTGATGGCCGTCATCAGGGTGCCCAACCGGATGCTGCTGGTCTCGCGGGCCAACCCGGCCAACGTGATCCAGGCGTCGGTGGGCCCGGGCAGGCCGTCGGCGCCACCCATCGGCAGGTAGTGGTCGGACCGGAAGAACGCGTCGTAACCGGCGTCCTCGGCCCGGCGGGCCACGGCGAGCAGGTCCGCGTAGTCCGCGCCCTGCTGGGGTTCGGTGAAGACGCGCAGGCGCAGTGGGGGGTGTGCGGTAGTCACCCGGCCACGCTAGTCCGCCCGGGCGAACAGCGCCGGAACCGGCACCCACTCCGTGAACCGCCCACCACCGCCGCGCCCACCGCCGCCCTCGACATCGCCACTGCCGCCGAAACCGCTGGCGACCCCCGCGCCGCTGCCTCTCCTGCCACTGCCACCACTTCGCTCGCCGCTGCGCCTGTCGCCGCTGCCACCGACCGCGCTCCCGGCCCCGGCAGCAGCGCCGAAATCGAAACCACCGCCACCGAAACCACCGCCACCGAAACCACCGCCACCGAAACCACCGCCACCGAAACCACCGCCA
>NZ_JAJCXD010000042.1:0-41878 GCF_021056305.1 Actinokineospora sp. PR83 | reverse complement strand
GGGCGGCACGCGCAAGACCCCGGCCAAGGCGCCCGCGAAGGCGCCCACCCGCACCGCGGCCAAGGCCCCCGCCCGGTCCGCGGCGAAGGCACCCGCCAAGCGCGCGCCCGCGCGCGGCAAGGCCGCCCCGCCGCCGCGCAGGGGCGCGTTCGCCTCCGCCTGGGGCGTGCTCGCCAAGGGCGTCGGCTCCCTGGCCCGCGCGATCGGCCGCACCAAGGAACTCGACCCGGCGCACCGCCGCGACGGCATCGCCTTCGGGCTGATCGCCCTCGGCCTGGTGCTCGGCGCCGCCGTGTGGTGGCGGGCGGCGGGCGTCGTCGGCCAGGGCCTGGAGATCGGCGTGCGCACCGTGTTCGGCGCGCTGGCGACCATCGTCCCGCCCGCCCTGCTGGCCGTCGGGGTGATCCTGATGCGCTCGGACCCGCAACCGCAGAAGCGGCCCCGCTACGCCGTCGGCGCGCTGCTGATCCTGCTGGCGCTGCTGGGCGTGCTGCACGTGTTCGCCGGGATGCCCGAGGACAACGACGGCCGGATGTTCGCCGGTGGCGCGCTCGGGTTCTTCTCCGGCGGCCTGCTCGCCAAGGGCGTCACCGCCTGGGTCGCGGTGCCGGTGCTGTTCCTGGTGCTCGGCTTCGGCGTGCTGGTCTTCACCGGCACCCCGGTCCGCGAGATCCCCACCCGGCTGCGCGAGATGGGCCGCCTGCCCGACGAGGAGGACGCCGAGGGCCACCACGTCGGCATCGACGAACTCGACCTCGGCGACCCCGACCCGCTCGCCGAACCGCCGCTGCGGCCGCGCAAGCCCCGCGCCCGCAAGGCCGCCGAGGAGGCCGAGGGCGCCCAGCCCACGCTGCCGCTGGACGCCCCCGCCGAACCGGTCCGCAAGCGCCCGGTGCCGCGGGTCGAGGAGACCCCGCAGGTCGCCGAGGCGCCCCGCGACCCGGACACCATCAGCGTCACCCGCGTCGTCGACGGCGACTACCGCCTGCCCGACCCGTCGGTCCTGGCCGCGGGCGACGCGCCCAAGACCCGCAGCAAGGCCAACGACTCGATGATCGAGGCCATCACCGGCGTCCTCGACCAGTTCTCCATCGACGCCCAGGTCACCGGCTTCACCCGCGGCCCGACGGTCACCCGCTACGAGGTCGAACTCGGCCCCGGGGTGAAGGTCGAGAAGATCACCGCGCTGACCAAGAACATCGCCTACGCGGTGGCCACCGACAACGTCCGGCTGCTGGCACCGATCCCGGGCAAGTCCGCGGTCGGCATCGAGGTCCCCAACGCCGACCGCGAGATGGTCCGCCTCGGCGACGTGCTGCGCTCCACGACCGCCCTGTCCGACTCCCACCCCATGGTGGTGGGCCTGGGCAAGGACATCGAGGGCCACATGATCACCGCGAACCTGGCGAAGATGCCGCACCTGCTGTGCGCGGGCTCCACCGGTTCCGGCAAGTCCAGCTTCGTCAACTCCATGCTGGTCTCGCTGCTGGCCAGGGCCACCCCCGACGAGGTCAGGATGATCCTGATCGACCCGAAGATGGTCGAGCTGACCCCGTACGAGGGCATCCCGCACCTGATCACGCCCATCATCACCCAGCCGAAGAAGGCCGCGGCCGCGCTGACCTGGCTGGTGGAGGAGATGGAGCAGCGCTACCAGGACATGCAGGCCAACCGGGTCCGCCACATCGACGACTTCAACAAGAAGGTCAAGACCGGCGAGATCAGCGCCCCGCCCGGCAGCGAACGGGTGTACCGCCCGTACCCGTACATCCTCGCCATCGTCGACGAGCTGGCCGACCTGATGATGACCGCCCCCCGCGACGTCGAGGACGCCATCGTCCGCATCACCCAGAAGGCCCGGGCGGCGGGCATCCACCTCGTGCTGGCCACCCAGCGCCCCTCGGTCGACGTGGTCACCGGCCTGATCAAGACCAACGTCCCGTCCCGGCTCGCCTTCGCCACCTCGTCGCTGACCGACTCCCGGGTCATCCTCGACCAGCCCGGCGCCGAGAAGCTCATCGGCATGGGCGACGGCCTCTACCTGCCCATGGGCGCCTCGAAGCCCGTCCGCGTCCAGGGCGCGTACGTCAGCGACGAGGAGATCATGGCCATCGTCGCGTTCACCAAGGAACAGGCCCAGCCCGACTACACCGACGGCGTCACCGCCGCCAAGGCGGGCGAGAAGAAGGAGATCGACCCCGACATCGGCGACGACCTGGAGCTGCTCGTGCAGGCCACGGAGCTGATCGTCACCTCCCAGTTCGGCTCCACGTCGATGCTGCAGCGCAAGCTCCGCGTCGGCTTCGCCAAGGCGGGCCGCCTGATGGACCTCCTGGAGACCAGGGGCGTCGTCGGCCCCTCGGAGGGCTCCAAGGCCAGGGACGTCCTGATCAAGCCGGAGGAACTCGACGGCGTCCTGTACGAGATGCGCGGCGGCGGCCCGGTCGAGGTGTCCGATGAGGACTGACGTCTCGAACGGATAACGACCCACCCGGCACACGGCACGCCCCGGGGCCCGGGAGCGACTAACAGTCGCTCCCTCCTGAAAGGACCCACCGTGGCCCAGTACGACGACGTCCCCACCTACACCTACACGACCACCGAGTTCCCGTGGGGCGCCTTCATCGGCATCTTCGCCGTCTCCGCGGCCATCGGCATCGTCAGCATCGTCGCGATGTGGAAGATCTTCACCAAGGCGGGCGAACCCGGCTGGGCCGCCATCGTCCCGATCTACAACATCATCGTCCTGCTCAAGATCAGCGGCAAGCCGACCTGGTGGCTGATCATGTTCTTCATCCCGATCGCCAACGTCGTGTTCATGATCCTCGCGCTGGCCGGGCTGTCCCGCTCGTTCGGCAAGGACGCGGGCTTCACGGTGCTGCTGGTGCTGCTCCCGTTCATCGGCTACCCGATCCTGGGCTTCGGCAAGGCGGCCTACGTGGGCCCCGGTGGCATCCCGCGGCACTACGCCGACTACAGGCAGCAGGGCGGCTACTACCCGCCGCAGCAGCACGGGTACCAGCAGGGCTACTGAGGTCCTCCGGTCACGGTGGTGTCCGGCCTGACCTCGTCCGGCTCGGCGGGTGGCGTCGGGGACCTCGGACCTGGTGCGGCGCACCGGCTCGGCCGGGTCCGCGCTCAGTGCGCTCGGGCGACACGGCCGGTGGTGACCGGGGCCGGGCCCCGGTCACCAGGGTGGCCTCAGCTATTGCCGAAC
Organism: Actinokineospora sp. PR83; assembly: GCF_021056305.1. NCBI lineage: Bacteria > Bacillati > Actinomycetota > Actinomycetes > Pseudonocardiales > Pseudonocardiaceae > Actinokineospora > Actinokineospora sp. PR83. The sequence continues at coordinate 38,661 of NZ_JAJCXD010000042.1, read as the reverse complement.
TGGCGCACGGCCGTGTAGTACACGTCGGCGGTGCGGTTGCAGGACCAGTTGCCCGCGCAGATCGTGTACAGGTCCGACTTGAAGTTGTTGTCGATGCGCAGGCGGTTGTCCTCGGTGAACCGGCCCTGCTTCTTGTAGTTGCGGTACCCGTAGTCGTGGCGGTAGCAGGCCTTGACGAAGTTGAAGCCGAAGGGGTTGTCCGGGGAGTTGGAGCAGCCGTCCGACGACCAGTCCATCTGGCCGGCGTACGGGCGGTTGGCCCGGGTCGTCTGGAAGGTGTTCAGGCTCTGGCCGAACAGGTAGCTGTCGGTGGTGCTGCGCAGTTGGGTGGCGCTGAGGTCGGCGGACGCGGTGCCCGCGCCGACGACCAGGGCGCAGGCGGCGGCGACGGACGCGACGACACCGCGGGAGGCACGACGCAGGGTGGACGTGGCCACGGGGTTCTCCTGGGGGAGTGGGGAAATCGGCCCGTCATTCATCCCACCGCCGCCCTGGGCCGGGGTACCCCGCCGAACCCCTCTGTGCGTGCCGGGGCGCCCCTAGAGGAGGTTTGAGGGCCGCTTCAGAGCTTCAGCAGCATCCGCGTGTTGCCCAGGGTGTTGGGCTTGACGTACTCCAGGTCGAGGAACTCCGCGACGCCCTCGTCCATCGAGCGGCGCATCTCCTCGTAGACCTCCGGGCTGACCGGGGTGCCGTCGATCTCGACGAAGCCGTGCCTGGCGAAGAACTCGGTCTCGAAGGTCAGCACGAAGATGCGGGCCAGGCCCAGTTCGCGGGCGACCGCGATCAGCCGGTCGGCGAGCAGGTGCCCGACGCCCTTGCCCAGCGCCTCGGGGCGCACGGCGATGGTGCGGATCTCGGCGATGTCCTCCCAGAGCACGTGCAGCGCGCCGCAGCCCATCAGCTCGCCGTCGATCTCGACCACCCAGAACTCCTGGACGTCCTCGTACAGGGTCACCGTGGGCTTGGCGAGCAGGACCTTGCCGACGTAGGCGTCGATGATCTTCTTCATGGCCCGGACGTCGGTGGTCTTCGCCCTGCGCACAACCGGTTTCACCCTCCGGAATCTAGTCCCGCCCCGCCGGTCCGTCGCGCCGGGACCGGCACCGGCGTGACACCGTGTGACACGGCACATCGCCCGACCGGCCCCGGCGGGGCAGGCTGGAGCCCCGGTCCGCCCGGCCGGGTGGGGAGTGGAGGAGCAAGCAATGCGCGAGGCAGTCATCTGCGAGCCGGTCCGCACCGCGGTCGGCCGGTTCGGCGGTGTGTACACCGGTGTCCCGGTGACCGAGTTGGCCGCGACCGTCATCCGCGAACTGCTCGCGCGCACCGGCGTCGACCCGGCGCTGGTGGACGACGTGGTGTTCGGCCAGTGCCACCCCAACGGCGACGCGCCCGCGCTGGGCCGGGTCGCCGCCCTCGACGCCGGGCTGCCGGTGGGGGTGCCCGGCACCCAGCTCGACCGGCGCTGCGGCTCCGGCCTCCAGGCGGTGCTCGACGCCGCCATGCGGGTGCAGACCGGCGCGGCCGACGTGGTGGTCGCGGGCGGCGCGGAGAACATGAGCCAGGTCGAGTTCTACTCCACGGCCATGCGCTGGGGCGTCAAGGGCACCGGCGTCGAACTGCACGACCGGCTGGCCAGGGCGCGGGTGACCGCGGGCGGGGTGAACTTCCCGGTCGACGGCGGCATGGTCGAGACCGCGGAGAACCTGCGCCGCGAGTACCGCATCTCCCGCACCGCGCAGGACGAGCTGTCCGTGCGGTCGCACCAGCGGGCCGTGGCCGCGATCGAGGCCGGGCGCTTCGCCGACGAGATCGTGCCGGTGGCCGTGCCGGGCAAGCGCGGCAAGCCCGCCGCCCCGGTCGACCGCGACGAGCACCCGCGCGCGGACACCACCACCGAGACCCTGGCCGGGCTCAAGCCGATCATGGGCAGGCAGGACCCGGAGGCCACCGTCACCGCGGGCAACGCCAGCGGCCAGAACGACGGCGCGGCGGCCTGCCTGGTCACCACCCCCGAGAAGGCCGCCGAACTGGGCCTGCGCCCGCTGGCCCGGCTGGTGTCGTGGGCCGCGGCGGGCGTGCCGCCGCACCTGATGGGCCTGGGCCCGGTGCCCGCCACCGCCAAGGCCCTCGACCGCGCGGGCCTCACCCTCGCCGACGTGGACCTGGTGGAGCTGAACGAGGCGTTCGCCGCCCAGGTGCTCGCCGTGGCCGCCGAGTGGGAGCTGACCGACGCCGACTGGGACCGGGTCAACGTCAACGGCTCCGGGATCTCGCTGGGCCACCCGCTCGGCGCGACCGGCGTCCGCATCCTGACCACCATGCTGCGCGAGCTGGACCGCCGCGGGGGGCGGTACGCGCTGGAGACCATGTGCATCGGCGGCGGGCAGGGCCTGGCCGCGGTGTTCGAACGGGTCTGAGGCGCCGAGAGCCGCCCGGGGTCCGGGCGGCTCTCGGCGTGCGGGTCAGCGGGTCACTTCATCCACGGCACCCAGACCGACCAGTCGTACCAGTCGGTACCCGGCAGGGGCGGCCGCGTGGTGGTCGTGGCGGGCGGCCTGGTCGTGGTGGTCGTGGGCGGTCGCGTGGTGGTCACCGGCGGCGGCGTCGTCGTGGTCGGCGGCTTGGGGGCCGTGGTGACCGGGGGCTTCGGCGCGGTCGTCGTCGGCGGCTTGGGCGCGGTGGTGACCGGCGGGACCGGTAGGCCGGGGACGGGGACCTGCACACCGGGGAGCTGCGCCCCGGTGCCCGGGACGGTCAGCGGGGGCACCGCCACGCCACCCGTGCCGCCGGGGGTGTTGCCCGCCTGCGGGACCACGGTGGTGCCCGCGGCGGCCAGCGGCGCGATCGGGCCGCCGCCGCCGGCGAGGATGCTGCCGGGGCCGGGCGCCTGCGGGTTCGCCCCGGGCGGGGGCACGACCGCGGGCGGCTGGGTGACGCCGTCGGCGTAGGTGCCGACCCAGGCCAGCACCGACCGGACGTAGCTGTCGGAGTGGTTGTAGCGGAAGATCGCCCGCGCCCGCTGGGTCGGGTCGGACATGTCCGTGCCGCCCGCGCACAGGTAGCGGGCCGCGGAGACGGCCGCGTCGTAGAGGTTGTTCGGATCGGCCGTGCCGTCGCCGCTGCCGTCGGTGCCGTAGTAGGCCCAGGTGGCGGGGATGAACTGCATCGGGCCCACCGCGCGGTCCCAGGTGCGGTCGCCGTCCCAGCGGCCGTCGTCGGTGTCGGCCACCGCGGCGGTGTCGCCACCGTCGAGGACCGGGCCGAGGATCGGGGTCAGGGTGCGCCCGGTGGCGTCGACCGCCCCGGAGCCCGCGTGGCCGGACTCGATCCGGCCGATCGCGGCCAGCACGGTCCACTGGACCTTGCAGCCGGGCTGGGTGGCCGCGAGGAGCTGCTGGGCGCGGGCGTAGGCGCGCATGGCGACCTCGGGGATGCCCGCCTGGCTCAGGTCGATCCCGGCCTCGGGGGCGGGCGGCGGCACGGGCAGCGCCTCGGCGACGGCCGCGAGCACCTCGGGGCTCAGGTCGGAGTCGGCGGGCATCGAGCCGTCGACGGCGAGCACGCTCACCGAGGCCGACACCGGCACGGACAGCTCCGGCGGCACCGCGTCCACGCCGGACCCGGCCAGGCCGGGCAGCGGGACGCCGTCACCGGTGGAGACCACCAGCACGACCGCGACCGGGAACACCACCGCCGCCGCTGCCGGGATCCTGCGCTTCTTCCGGTGTTTACCTCTGCTGGACATGCCCTTGCCGCTCCCCTCCATGGTGAACCAGGACACTGTGCACCATCACAGCGCGTATTCGTAGTCACGATCCAGTCGCGCGCGTGAACCCGATCGTGTCCAATGGCTCACCCGATCGTATTTTGTCGCCCGCCGACAACTCCCGGCAGGCGTGGATCACGGCCCGAGTCGGAGCCGATCGACGCGCGCGCGGCACCCGCCCCCAGCAGCGCATCCATCCGGTGACCACGCCCGATCCCCGCCCCCGGCGCGGGGGATGGCACCATTGCCCCGACGGCCGGTGGCGTTGACCAACCCCAACGCCCCGGCCGTCCTCGTCACCCGGCGGTTACCCTTTGGTCGTGTCTTCTCCGTCCACGTCACGTCGTGTCGCCATGCTCACCCTCGGTTGTGCCCGCAACGAGGTCGACTCCGAAGAACTCGCGGGCAGGCTGTCGGGCGGTGGGTGGGAACTGGTCGACCTCGACGGCGGCGCCGACGCGAGCCCGGACGTGATCGTCGTCAACACGTGCGGGTTCGTGGAGTCGGCGAAGAAGGACTCGGTCGACACCCTGCTCGCCGCCGCCGACACCGGGGCCAAGGTCGTCGCGGTCGGCTGCATGGCCGAGCGCTACGGCACCGAACTGGCCGACAGCCTCCCCGAGGCCAGCGCCGTGCTGGGCTTCGACCACTACCCCGACCTGGCCGAGCGCCTCGGCGAGGTGGTCGCGGGCCACGCCGTCGCCTCGCACGTGCCGGTCGACCGGCGCACCCTGCTGCCGATCAGCCCGGTCGAGCGCCAGGCCGCCTCCGCCGAGGTCACCGTCCCCGGGCACGCCTGGGGGCCGCGGATCGAGCGCAAGCGCCTCGACGACGCCCCGGTGGCCTCCCTCAAGATCGCCTCCGGCTGCGACCGGCGCTGCTCGTTCTGCGCGATCCCCTCCTTCCGCGGCTCGTTCGTCTCCCGGCTGCCCGGGGAGATCCTCGCCGAGGGCGCCTGGCTGGCCGCCCAGGGCGTGCGCGAGGTGGTCCTGGTCAGCGAGAACTCCACCTCCTACGGCAAGGACCTCGGCCGCGAGCACGCCGGGGAGCGGGCGCTGGAGGCGGTGCTGACCGGCCTCGCGGCCATCCCCGGCATCGACCGGGTGCGGGTGTCCTACCTGCAACCCGCCGAGACCCGGCCCAACCTGGTCCGCGCCATCGCCACCACGCCCGGCGTCGCCGACTACTTCGACATGTCCTTCCAGCACTCCAGCGAGACCGTGCTGCGCCGGATGCGCCGCTTCGGCGACACCGACTCGTTCCTCAAGCTGGTCGGGCAGATCCGCGAGCACTCGCCCGCCGCGGGCATCCGCAGCAACTTCATCGTCGGCTTCCCCGGCGAGACCGAGGCCGACGTGGCCGAGCTGGTCCGGTTCCTCACCGAGGCCCGGCTCGACGCGGTCGGCGTGTTCGGCTACTCCGACGAGGACGGCACCGAGGCGGAGAACCTCCCCGACAAGCTCGACGCCGACACCGTCACCGCCCGGGTGGCCCGGATCTCGGCGCTGGTGGAGGAGCTGACCACCCAGCGCGCCGAGGAGCGGATCGGCTCCGAGGTGGTCGTGCTGGTCGAGCGCCCCGACTCCGAGGACGAGGACTGCGCGGGCCGCGCCGCCCACCAGGCCCCCGAGGTCGACGGCGAGTGCGTGTTCGTCAGCGGCGACCTGCTCGACGTCACCGACCTCGCCGTCGGCGACCTGGTCCGCGCGCGCGTGGTCGACTCCGAGGGCGTGGACTTGGTGGTCGAGCCGCTCGAGGTGCTCCCGCGCGTCGCCCCGGACTCGCCGTGAGCGCCGCGGCGACCGGGGGCCCCGGGGAGGCGGTGGAGGGTCCGGAGTGCACCGAGTCACCCGCGGGACCCGCCGACCTCGCCCAGCCGGTCGCCGCGGCCGTGCCGGAGCACCACGCGCCCGGCCTGCCGGAGCCGACGCAGGTCCCGGTGCTCAACATCGCCAACATGCTCACCGTGTCCCGGCTGCTGCTGGTGCCGGTGTTCCTGGCGGCGCTGTTCACCGAGGACGGCGCGGACACGTTCTGGCGGCTGGTCGCCTGGGCGATCTTCGCGGTCGCCTCGGTCACCGACCACGTCGACGGCAGGCTGGCCCGCAAGCACGGGCTGATCACCGACTTCGGCAAGATCGCCGACCCGATCGCGGACAAGGCGCTCACCGGCTCGGCCCTGGTCGGGCTGAGCCTGCTCGGCGACCTGCCGTGGTGGGTCACCCTGGTGATCGCGGTCAGGGAGATCGGCGTCACGCTCCTGCGGTTCTGGGTGATCCGGCACGGGGTGATCCCGGCCAGCCGGGGCGGCAAGGCCAAGACGCTGGCCCAGGTCCTGGCAATCGGGCTGTTCCTGCTCCCGCTGCCGCCGCTGTTCGCCCCGTTCAACTGGGCGGTCATGGGCATCGCGGTGGCGCTCACCGCGGTCACCGGCGTCGACTACGTCATCCGCGCGATCCGGCTGCGCGCCAGGGGCAAGCGCGCCCTGGTCACGTGACCGGGCTCGGCCTGCTGCCGGGACTGCCCCCCGAGGCGGTGGCCGCGGTCGTCGCCGCGCTCCGCGCCCGGGGTGAGACGGTCGCCACCGCCGAGTCGCTGACCGGCGGCCTGCTGACCGCCGCGCTGACCAGCGTGGCGGGCTCCAGCGCCGTCGTCCGCGGCGGCCTCGTCGTCTACGCCACCGACCTCAAGGCGACCCTGGCGGGCGTGGACGCCGACCTGCTCGCCGAGCGCGGGCCGGTGGACCCGGACGTCGCCGTCGCCCTCGCGGAGGGCGCGCGGCTGCGCTGCGCGGCCACCTACGGCGTCGGGCTCACCGGCGTCGCGGGTCCCGGCCCGCAGGACGGCAAGCCGGTCGGGACGGTGTACGCGGCACTGTCCGGACCGGACGGAACGCTGCTGTCGTCGCCGGTAGCGACCGGTGGCCGGGAAGAAGTTCGCTCGGTTGCCGTGCGTGCCGCCCTTGACCTGATCGCCCGTGCGGTCGGTACCCTTTCCGGGTGAGGACCCATTCACTGTCGGTGGCGTTCCGCGCGCGATGCGTGCGGGGTGCGGGCGTGGTACCCCGGGAACATTCCGGGTTCACCACTCGTTCGCTCTTGGCGGACTACCCGTGAAGTCGCTGCGCTGTGTCGGTGCCTCTCGGTAACGTTGTCTGTGTGACAGCCAGGTGCGGTTCCCGCTTCGACCGGGAGCGGCGCTCGGACTGAGGTCCCGAGGAAGGGAGGTGCGCGATGACCGTGCTGTTGCGCGAGGCGATCGGTGATCGGCTCCGACACGCCCGCACCAACCAGCAGCGCACGCTGCGGGAGGTCTCCCGCTCCGCGCGGGTCAGCCTGGGCTACCTCTCGGAAGTCGAGCGGGGTCGCAAGGAGGCGTCCAGCGAGCTGCTGGCGGCCATCTGCGACGCCCTGGAGCTGCCGCTGTCGGAGCTGCTGCACCACGTGGCGTCCGACATCAGCGCGCTGACCTCGGTGGAGGACGGCGTGCCGCAGCGGGTCGGCGCCGAGCCGGTGGACGCGGTGGACGCCGCCAAGGGGCCCGCGGGCCCCCGCGCGTCGGCCGAGGGCGGCAGGCTTGTGCCCGCCGTCGTCGGCGAGAACCTGGCCGACCTGCGGTTGCAGCCCGTGCTCGCGCACCGGCTCGACACCACGCTGGGCGGCGCCAGGGCCGGGGCGGTCTTCGCCGCCTGACCCCCACCCCACGAGCACCGGCGCAGGCCCGGGCACCCGCACGCGGCGGGCGCCCGGGCCTGCGCCGCACCCGCCACGTCTCGGTTCGGCGTGGATTCCCCCGTTCGACCCGGCCGCGCGCCGATCATCGGGGACAATCGTCGGCGTGCCAGGACCGGGGGCGACCCCGAGGTGGGCCCGTGTTCTCAGGGTGATCCCTGAATTACGCCGGGTCCGGTGGAACGGTCCCGGCGCACCTGACACGATGGGACGCACAGCCACGATGGAACCCATGACGACGCCGGGACGTTGCCGTTTCGCGGACGACAGGTGCGCAGAGTGTGGCAGCGCTGAACCAGTGGACCGGCAGTACGAAGAAGGCAGGCGGAGGAGATGGCCAACCCGTTCGTGAAGTTCTGGAAGTACCTGATGGCGTCGTTCTCGTCGAAGATCGACGAGCACGCCGACCCCAAGGTGCAGATCCAGCAGGCCATCGAGGAGGCCCAGCGCCAGCACCAGGCCCTCTCGCAGCAGGCCGCCTCCGTGATCGGCAACCAGCGCCAACTGGAGATGAAGCTCAACCGCCAGCTCGGCGAGGTGGAGAAGCTCCAGTCCTCGGCCCGGCAGGCCCTGGTGCTCGCCGACGAGGCCCGGAGCAAGGGCGACGAGCAGAAGGCGACCCAGTTCGAGAACGCGGCGACCTCGTTCGCCACCCAGCTCGTGACCGCCGAGCAGGGCATCGAGGACCTCAAGACCCTGCACGACCAGGCCCTGCAGGCCGCCGCGCAGGCCAAGCAGGCCGTCGAGCGCAACGCCATGGTGCTGCAGAACAAGCTGGCCGAGCGCACCAAGCTGCTCAGCCAGCTCGAGCAGGCCAAGATGCAGGAGCAGGTCTCCAGGTCGCTCAACCAGATGAGCGAGCTGGCCGCGCCGGGCAACACCCCCTCCCTGGAGGAGGTCCGCGACAAGATCGAGAAGCGGTACACCACCGCCCTCGGTTCCGCGGAGCTGGCGCAGAACTCGGTGCAGGGCCGGATGATGGAGGTCCAGGCCTCCACCACCGAGATGGCGGGGCAGTCGCGGCTCGACCAGATCCGCGCCTCGATGTCCGGCGGCGCCGTCGCGGGCCAGGTCACCGGTGGGCAGGCGGCGTCCGCGCCGACGGCCAACATCCAGAACGAGATCGCCCAGCGCGTCGCGCAGGAGCAGCGGGCGAACCCGCAGGCCGGGTCCTGACCCGCTGACGAGTCGGTGAGGTGAACGATGGGGTCACGGAGGGACGAGCTGCGCAAGCTCGGCGGCGAGTTCGTCGACCGCCACCTCCGTGACCTCCGTTCCGCACCGGCTCCGGGGACCGGCAGGGAGATCACCCGAGGCATCGGCCGGGAGATCAGCAGCGCCCTCCGCGAGCACGTGGGCGAGCAGATCCGGGGTGTGCTCTCCAACCGGCGCGACCCCAGGGCCAAGGCGCTCCGCGAGCGCAGGCGGGCCGCCATGGTCGCCAAGGGCTGGGCGGGCACGACCGCGGCGACCGGGGTCGGTGCCGCCGTGGTCGACGTGGCCGTCGCCGCGCCGGGGGCCAGCCTGCCGCTGCTGGTCGGCGGCGCGGTCGTCTCCGGCATCGCCACCGCCTTCTCCGGGGTGAAGTCCTGGCGGCTGCACCGCGCGCCGCTGCCCGAACCCGCGCCCGTCCCGGTGTCGCTGCCCGGCCGCTCGTCGGCCGCCCGCGAACCCATGCGCGCGCTGGCCGAGGCCCAGGACGCCCTGGCCGAACTGCTCACCCAGCTCAGCCGCGCCGCCCTGGTGCCACCGGACTCCGTCGAGCACGCCCGCCACTCCGGTGCCGAGGCCGCCGCCGCCCTGCACGGCGTCTCCGCCCAGCTCCAGGCGGTCGAACGGGCCCGCGACCACGCCCCGGCCGCCGACCGCGCCCACCTCTCCGAGGGCGTCCGGGCGCTGCGCCGCCAGCTCGACGACGGCGTGGAGGGCTACCGCGGCCTGGTCTCCGCCGCGGGCCGCGCCCTCGCCGCCACCAGCACCTCCGCTCCCCGCGAGGGCCTCACCGACGCCTCCGACCGGCTCTCCGCCCTGGCCCTGGCCCTGCGCGACCTCTCCGGCTGACCAGCGCGCCCGAGCGGTGTCCGCACCCGCCCGACACGGCGCTGTCATCCCTGCCCCAGCCCGCGGTGACGAGCCGTAGCGCACCCCGGTGGGGCCGCGGTCCCGCGGCCCGGCGCTGCGGCCATCGGTGTGAACATCACGGTGTCGTATCGACTGATCGACTACGTGCTGTGGCACCATGCACGGCATCCGGTCGGGGGCACCGGGGGGTGGAGGGGCGAGTTGACGGTGTGGTCCGTGCACGGGGACGGTCGTCGCCTCCGTGACGGCGAGGTCGTCGCGCCCGACGAGCGGCTGAGCTGGCCGCTCACCATCGGCCTCGGGGTGCAGCACGTCGCCGCGATGTTCAGCGCGACCGTGCTGGTCCCCGCCCTCACCGGCTTCCCGGCCACCACCACGCTGCTGTTCTCCGGCCTGGGCACCCTGCTGTTCCTGGTGATCACCCGCAACCGCATCCCCAGCTACCTGGGCTCCTCCTTCGCCTTCGTCGCCCCGCTGGTCGCCGCCGTCAACGAGAGCCCGGCGGCCAAGCTGGGCGGGGTGCTGGTCGCCGGGCTGCTGCTGATCGGCGTCGGCGTCGCGGTCAAGGCGCTCGGGGTGCGGCTGCTGGAGTCGGTCATGCCGCCGGTCGTCACCGGCGCGGTGGTCGTGATCATCGGCCTGAGCCTGGTCCCCAGCGCCACCGGCAACTTCGGCGAGCAGCCGCTGATCGCCCTGGTCACCGTGGCGGTCATCACCGGCTGCACGGTCGTCGCGCGCGGCCTGCTGTCGCGGGTGTCGATCCTCGTCGGGGTGCTCGCGGGCTGGATCACCGCGGCCGTCGCGGGCGGCATCGACCCGGACAAGGCCGACCGGCTGGGCGCCTCGGCCTGGCTCGGGCTCCCGGAGTTGCAGAGCCCGCAGTTCCGGCCGACGGTCATCCTGGTCGTCATCCCGGTCGTGCTGGTGCTGGTCGCGGAGAACGTCGGGCACGTCAAGGCGGTCGCCGCCGTCACCGGCCGCAACCTCGACGGCAGCGTGGGCGACGCGCTCATCGCCAACGGCCTGGCCACCGCGCTGGCGGGCGCGGGCGGCGGCTCCGGCACCACCACCTACGCCGAGAACATCGGTGTCATGGCCGCGACCAGGGTGTACTCCACCGCCACCTACGTGGTGGCGGCCGCGGCGTCGGTGCTGCTGTCGCTGAGCCCGAAGTTCGGCGCGCTGATCGACACCGTGCCCTCGGGCGTGCTCGGCGGGGCATCGGTGTTGCTCTACGGGATGATCGCCCTGGTCGGCGTGCGGATCTGGCAGGAGAACCGGGTCGACTTCGCCGAGCCGGTCAACCTGACCGTGGTGGCCGTCGCGGTGGCCGCGGGCGTCGGCAACCTGACCGTCACCCTCGGCGGGATGACCGTCGACGGCATCGGCTGGGGTTCGATCGCGGTGGTCGCCGCGCACCCGCTGCTGCGCTGGCTGCGCCGCCGCGGTCGCGGCGGCAGCGACCTCAGCGCCCGTCGACCGCGCGGTTGACCGCCCGCACCAGCGGCGGACCGGAGTAGACGAACCCGCTGTAGAGCTGCACCAGGCTGGCGCCCGCGTCGAACATCCGCAGCGCGTCGTCGGTCCGCATGATCCCGCCGACGCCGATCACCGGCAGCGCCCCGCCGGTCTCCGCGGTGACGAACGACACGACCTCGCGCGCCCGCTCGGTCAGCGGCCGACCGCTCAGCCCGCCCGCCTCGTCCTCGCCCGCCCGCACGTCGGCCGGGTCCAGCCCGCCGCGCCCGAGCGTGGTGTTGGTGGCGATCAGCCCGGCGACCCCGTGGTCGGCGCAGACCTGGAGCACCTCGGCGACCGCGTGGTCGGTGAGGTCCGGCGCGATCTTCACCAGCAGCGGGGTCGGCGGCAGCTCGTCGGCCAGCGCGAGGGTCTCCCGGCGCAGCTCGCCCACCAGCTCGTCGAGCTGCGCCCGGTCTTGGAGCCCGCGCAGGCCGGGGGTGTTGGGGGAGCTGACGTTGACGGCGAAGTAGTCGGCGAACCCGTGCAGGGCACGCAGCGAGTACCGGTAGTCCTCGACGGCCTCGGCCACGGGGGTGACCTTCGACTTGCCGATGCTGATGCCCAGGGGGATGCCCGGCGGGCCGAGCCTGCGCAGCGTCGCGGCGAGCGCGTCGGCGCCGTGGTTGTTGAACCCCATCCGGTTGATGATCGCCTCGCTGGCGACCAGCCTGCGCAGTCGCGGCTTCGGGTTGCCCGGCTGCGGGTGCCGGGTGACCGTGCCCACCTCGACGAACCCGAACCCCATCCCGCGCCACGCCCGCAGCGCCACCCCGTGCTTGTCCATCCCCGCGCCCAACCCGACCGCGCCGGGGAACCGCACGCCGAAGACGGTGCGCCCGCGCCGGGGGCCGAAGACCTTGGCCAGCGCGTCCACTGCCGGGGGGACCGCGCCGAGCTTGCCCAGGCCGTCGAGCACCCGTTCGTGGGCGGTTTCGGGGTCGCCTCCGCCGAGGCGGAACAGGACGGTGCGCGCGAGCTGCCGGTAGACCACGCGGCCATCGTGTCACGGTGGATGATGGACCCCGTGACCGACGCCGACGACCTCTACGCGCTCCCCCGGGAGGAGTTCGTCGCCGCCCGCCGCGCCCTGGCCCGCGCGGCGAAGGCCGCGGGCGACCCCGCCCGCGCGGCCGAGATCGAGCGCCTGGCCAAGCCCACCACGGCGGCCTGGCTGGTCAACCGGCTCGTCCGCGACCACCCGGACTCGGTCACCGACCTGCTCGACCTGGCCGCCGACCTGCGCGCGGCGCACACCAGCGGCTCCGGCGCGGACCTGCGCACGCTGACCAGGCGCCGCACCGAACTCTTGGCCGACCTGGTCCGCACGGCCGCCGACGGTGCGTCGCCCAGCGAGGCGGTCACCCGCGAGCTGGAGGACGTGTTCACCGCCGCGATCACCGACGAGGCCGCAGCGGCCCGCTTGGCCGAGGGCCGGGTGACCACCGCCAAGGACTTCGTCGTCGCCGAGGTCTGGCCCGGCCTGTCGATCGCCCCGCAGCCCGGCGGGGACCGATCGGCACCGGCCAAGACCCCACGGAAGCCCACCGACAAGGCAGCCCTCAAGGCGGCCCGCGCCGCGGTCAAGGAAGCCGAGTCCACCCGCGCCGACGCCGACCGCGCGGCAACCGAGGCCGAGCACGCCATCACCGCGGCCGAGGACCGCGTCCGCGAGCTGAACGCCGAACTCGACGCGGCCGAACACGCCGAACTCGACGCCCGCCGCGCCCTCCAGGTCGCTCGCCGCGAGGCCAAGGCCGCCGAACGAGCCGCGGGCCAGGCCTGGCGCCGCCTCCGCCAGGTCGAGGGCACCGACGCCACCGAGGACTAGAACGGCCCGGTGGAAGACCTGACTCGTGCCGCACCGGACGAGCCCGGGGCCGCGGGTCAGGAGAATCCGGCGGCCGGGTGATGCGGAAGCCGCCTCGAAGCAAAACCGCCCAGAACAGGGCACAGCCCCCGGGCCTGCTCCCTCGCCCACGCCGAAGCGCGGAGGAGGGCCCGGGACGGACTACCCCGGGGGCCCGAGGGCTGGGTGACTGCCTGGTATTCGCCGACCACGCGCCGCGCCTACGGCACCGGGAGGACCCGGTGTCTGCCGTGGGCGGAGCCGGCAACCATCGTTGATGGGTGGTCCTTAGCGGACAGCCACCTCACGCGTCCTACTGGAATACACCGGTGGACCACCTCCTCTCTCGTGTACCTCGAATCTACGTCGCCGCGCCGCCCTCGACAACGTTTTTTCCACTCACCCGTTCGGGGGATGCTAGGGTGATCGTCCATATACAGAGCGTGTGTGAATATCACTCACCGAGCTGAATGGCGACGCTGCGGTGGTCGAGGGGGACGAGGGTGCGCGCTGCGCTGAGCAGGTCGGGTCGGTTAGCCCTCGGAGCGGTGCTCGGCGCGGCGACAGCGGCCCTGTTCTACGAGGGCATCGCCGCCGAACCCTCCCAGGCCGACCTGCCCGCCTCCCGCCCCGCCGCCGAGGTGGCCCCGGAGTCGATCCCGGCGAACCCCACCGGCGGACCCACGATCGAGGTGGTCACCACTGTCTCGGTGGTCATCTCCTCGGCCGCCCCCGGCACCACGACGATCACGACCAGCACCACCGCCACGTCGTCGTCCTCGGCCGCCGAGGCCCCACCACCCCCGGTGACGACAACGACCACCACCAAGGTGGTCACCACCACACCACCGCCGCCCCCGCCGACGACCACGTTCAAGCCGCCCCCGCCCCCGCCACCACCGCCGGTCACCACCACGACGACCAAGAAGCCCTGCGGCCTGCTCTGGTGCTGACCACCGCCTGAACCCGGGCGCAGGCAGCCGGGCCGCTGCCCCGATGGCGGGACACGAGCCACCACTCCCGACACCGCATGCTTGGCGGCCAGCCACCCGCGACCCCATCGCGCGCAGCTGCCGACCACCCCGAAAACCGCCAGCCCGGCTACGGAAATGCCCGGGTGGGTGGATGTGCTTGGGTGGGGGTGCCGATCATGTGCAAGCCTGCGTGGGCTGTGGGGCATCTTTTCGCCCCACTCGGTCACACTGGGCGCATGATCGGCGTAGGGGCCCCGCCCAAGCGGATCCACCCACCCGGGCACCACCACCAAACGACCGGCGCTTTCAAAACCACGCTGCGAGAATCCACCCACAGCACCAGAAAAACCAGCTCAGAGATACCTGACCGTGGCCCGAGGAGTCTGAGCGCGAGCACCCGGATCAGCACCTCCACGAGGCCCCGGCTGGCACACCGGGCAGAAGTAGGCCACCCGCTCCCGCACATCAGCCCCCTGCACCCCGGCCACCACAGCCCCACCGCAGCGCAGGCACGGCGTCCGCCGCCTCCCGTAGACCCACAACTCCCGCCCCCGCCGGGTGTCGCCCGTGGTGCACCGGTCGACCCGCAGCTTGTTGCGCTCCAGCAGGTCCCGGGCCAGCTCGACCGCCTCCGCCGCCGACACCGCGGACACCGGTGACCACGGCGAGACCCGCAGGATGTGGCAGATCTCCGCCTTGTACACGTTCCCGACCCCGGCCATCACCCGCTGGTCCAGCAGCGCCAACCCCAGTTCCCGAGCCGGGTCCGCGGTCAGCCGCGCCTGCGCTTCGGCGGCCAGTTCGGGACCCCACGCCGGGTCGAGCAGGTCCGGGCCCAGGTGCGCGACGAGCCGGTCCTCCTCCGCGGTGGGCACCAGCGCCATCTCGTGCAGGTTGAACCCGACGACCTGGTGCTCGGCGTTGACCAGGTGGGCGCGGACCTGGTGGGCGGGTCTGCGCCAGCGCCCCCGCGGCGCGTACACGTCCCAGGCGCCGTCCATGCCCAGGTGGCTGCGCAGGCTCAGGTCCCGGTCGAACCGGAGGAACAGGTGCTTGCCGACCGTGCGCGCGCCCACCACCACCCGGCCCGCCAGGTCCACCGTGGACAGGCGGGGGTGGCGCAGTTCACCCTTGGTCAGGACCCGGTCGAGCAGGGCGGTGCGCAGGCGCGCGGCGGTGCGGTAGACCGTGTCTCCCTCGGGCATCCCCCCAGGGTGCCACCGCGCTCAGTCGGCCGCCCGCTGCGCGGGACCGGCGGGGTCGGGATCGGTGGAGTCGGTGTCGTCGTCGTCCGGCCAGGCGATGGCCTGGTGGCGCCCGCGGCCACCGGTCCGCAGGACGCGGGCCAGCAGCAGGTTGAACGCCAGCGACACCTCCCGCGCCCCGGGGGTGTGCCACTGGTGGATGGGCATGCACGCGCCCTGCGCCTGCTGCACCGCCAGCCGGTCGGGCAGCGCCACCGGCATGACCAGCGAGCCGAAGCTCTCCCGCAGCTCGGCGATGCGGAACTGGTGCTCGTAGGAGTGCGTGCGCACCTTGTTGACCACCACGCCCAGCGGCACCAGGTTCGGGTTCTGCTCGCGGCGGGTGCGCTCGACCGCCTCGAACGCCCGCTGCGCCCCGGACACCGCGTACAGCGTCGGCTCGGTCACCAGCAGCGCGCCCTGCGCCGCCACCAGCGCCGACCGGGTCAACCGGCCCAGCGACGGCGGGCAGTCCATCAGCACCATCTGGTAGGGCAGCTCGTCCTCGGCCAGCAGCGAGCCCAGTTCGGCCAGCGCCCTGCCCAGCTTCTCCAGCCTGCGCTGCCCCGGGTCCGGGTCGTTGAGCGACTCCAGCTCCTCGGAGCCGACCATCACGTCGACCTCGTCGCTCCACCCGCTCGGGGCGATCGCGGCGCGCAGCACCGAGGGGCGGGGCGTCTCCAGCACGTCGGCCAGGGTCGCCTCGGTGTCCGCCGGGTCCAGGGTGGCGGTCGCGTTGCACTGCGGGTCCAGGTCGACGACCAGCGTGCGGGCGCCCCGGCGCAGCGCGGCCGAGGCCAGGCCGAGCACCACCGTGGTCTTCCCTACGCCACCCTTGAGGCTGAGCACTGCCACCGTTTGCACGTCCTAGACCTTAGAGTCTCTAGAGTTCCTGTCCATGCGACCGGATGCTGTTCGCCGAGTGCTCGACGCCGAGCTGACCGCCGCCCGCGACCGCCGGGGGGCGGCACCGCGCGTGCTCGACGTGGGCGCGGGCAGCGGGGTGCTGGCGGTGTCCCTCGCCGCCGACGGGTGCGCGGTGACCGTGGTGGAACCCAGCCCGAACGCGCTGGCCACCCTGCACCGCCGCGCCGTCGAGGCGGGCGTGGCCGACCGGATCACCGCCGTGCAGTCCGACAGCGACGCCCTCGCCGACGTCGCCACCCCCGGCGGCGTCGACCTGGTCCTCGCGCACGGCCTGCTGGAGGTCGTCGACGACCCGGGGACGACCCTGACCGCCCTCGCGGACGCGGTCGCCCCGGGCGGGGCACTGTCGGTCGTGGTGGCCAACCGGTTCGCCGCCGTGCTGCAGCGCGCGGTCGCGGGCAGGCTCGTCGACGCCCGCAGGCTGCTCGACGACCCCACCGGAACCCTGCGCGCGCCGGGGGAGACCCTGCTGCGCCGCTTCGACTCCGACGGCCTCACCGCCCTGCTCACCGACGCGCACCTGGTGGTCGAGGTGCTCCAGGGCCAGGGCGTGGTGTCGGACCTGGTGGGCGGGTCGGTGCTGGAGGCCAACCCGGACGCCCTGGCCGAACTGGAGGCCGCCGCCGCCCGCGTCCCCCCGCTGCGCGACATCGCCACCCGGCTGCACGCCCTGGCCCGCCGCTGACCGTCGGACCCCTGTGGTTTGCTCAGGGGCGTGGGGCGCAGCGCTGACCTGCCCAGGGGGCTGGTCGAGAGGTACAGGGCCGGACCGGGCGGCTGGCCGGAGGACACCGGCTGCCCGATGCTGCACGTCGACATGGACGCCTTCTACGCCTCGGTGGAGATCCGCGAGCGCCCGGAACTGCGCGACCGCCCGGTGGTCGTCGGCGGCGTGGGGGTGCGCGGGGTGGTGTCCTCGGCCAACTACATCGCCCGCCGCCACGGCGTCCGCTCGGCCATGCCCACCGTCCAGGCCCGCAGGCTGTGCCCGAACGCGGTGTTCCTGCCCCCGACGTTCGCCCTGTACCAGCAGGTCTCCGCGGGTGTCCTCGCCATCTTCCGCGACATCACCCCCCTGGTCGAACCGCTGAGCCTGGACGAGGCGTTCCTGGACGTGTCGGGTTCCCTGCGCAGGCTGCGCACCACCCCGGCGGGCATCGGCGCCGAGATCCGCCGCCGGGTCCACGCCGAGCACGGCATCGTCTGCTCGGTCGGCGTCGGGTCCACCAAGTTCGTCGCCAAGCTCGCCTCCGGCCTGGCCAAGCCGGACGGCATGCTGGTCGTCCCGAGGACCGAGGTCACCGCCTTCCTGCACCCCCTCCCCGTCTCCGCGCTGTGGGGCGTGGGCAAGAAGACCGCGGAGCGCCTGGTCGACGTCGGCCTGGAAACGGTCGCCGACGTCGCCGCGGCCCCCCTGCCCCGGCTGCGGCGGATGATCGGGGTCGCCATGGCCGAGCACCTGCACGCCCTGTCCCAGGGCCACGACGACCGCCCGGTGGTCCCGCGCAGCGCGGAGAAGTCGGTGGGCGCCGAGGAGACCTTCGACACCGACCACCACGACCGCGAACTGCTCCGCCGCGAACTGCTGCGCCTCGCCGAGCGCACGGCCACCACCCTGCGCTCCCGGGGCCTGCGCGGCCGCACGGTCGCGATCAAGGTCCGCTACGCCGACTTCACCACCATCTCCCGCTCCCGCACCCTCCCGGTCGCCACCGACGTCACCCAGGAGATCTACCGCACGGCGGCGCAACTCCTCGACGAGCAGACCCCGCCCGGGGCGGTGCGGCTGATCGGCGTCCGCGTGGAGCAACTGGGAGCGGGGGAGTCGGAGCAACTGGTGCTCGACGCACCGGAACAGGGCTGGCGCGAGGCCGACCAGGCCGCGGACAGGGCCCGTTCCAAGTTCGGCGACCTCGCCATCCGCCCGGCGGCACTGCTGGGCAAGGGCCCGGACCGCGCGGGCACCACAAAACCCGGCCCGGACCGCTGACCCCCACCGGACCGCTCAAGCCGGTCGCACCGCGGGTGCGGTGAACGGGTTCCGGGTGGCTGCGGCGGGCGAGGCTTCCCCGGCCGACGATCACGATTTGGCGTGCGGGCCACCCCCGCTTCACCCACGTCCGGTAGTCACCTGATCACACCCACACACGGGAGGTCCCTGCCGCATGTCCCGCCTGACCGTGCTCGCCTGCGCCTTGGCCGCGGCGAGCGTCACCCTGCTCCCCACCCCCGCCGTCGCCGCGCCGTCCGACCTCGCGCTGGCGACCCGGTGGGCGCCGATCCACTACCAGGACACCGACTCCAGCGACTACGACGCCGACTACCTCTCCCGCGTGGACTACGACGGGGACTGGAACGCGGTCAACAACTGGGAGAACCAGTCCGCCGACGTCAACCGGCTCAAGGGCGCCGTCTACTACAGCGTCGTCGAGACCGGGACGCACTGGTTCCTGACCTACGCGCTCTACCACCCGCGGGACTGGGAGGACTTCCCCGACCCGTTCGAGCAGTTCACGCACGAGAACGACATGGAGGGCCTGCTGCTGACCGTGCGCAAGGACGGGTCGACCTACGGCGCCTTCGAGGGCATGGTCACCGTCGCGCACAGCGACTTCTACTCCTACACGCCCGCGGGCAGTCCCTTCACCAGCGGTGGGGAGAGCGTGGACGGGCAGGTCGTCATGCAGACCTACAACGGTGTGGCGCACCCCACGACGTTCCAGGAGGCCAAGGGGCACGGGCTCTACGCCAAGAACGCCCAGCACGCCCCCGACGGCGACGGTGTCGTCTACTACCCGAGCGGCACCGCCGAGGCCCCGTCGTCCGGCACCGACAGCTCGGTGGGCTACCAGCTCGTGGACATGCTGGACGCCGGTGGGCTCTGGGCGCGGCGCGCGAACGCCGAGACCTACGCGAGCCCGGGCACGTTCCGGGGTGACAACGGCAAGGACAACGCCGCGAACACCTCGTGGGGCTGGGACGACGGCAACGACGGGTCGGTGCCCCGCGGTTCCGTCGCCACCGACCCCGCGCTGCTGGTCGGTACCTACTTCGGCGGCCTCGGGAACTTCTCCCGGACCTACTCGCGGAATTCTTTTCGCTGAACCGGTTTGACTCTGATCAAGTCGGGGTACCAGCTCTCGGGTCCTGCCCCCGTGAGCCCGTTGCCGTGGGGCGGGGTGGTGATGGCGCCGGTGACGGTGCGAATCCCACCCCGCTCCACCACCGTTCTGCGGAGGTCGCGCAGGGGGTACGGTCCCGGGACAGCTTGGGACGGCAGGAGGTACGCGTGTCTGAGGTCGAAACCACCCCGGTCGTCCGCGCCCACGGGGTGCGGGCCGTCGAGGTGAAGGTGTTCGCCGACGCCGAACAGGTGCCGCTGCTGCGGTCCTTCGCCGCCGACATCGCCATGCGGTTGGACTTCGACCTCGACGCCATCGAGGACCTGCGGATGGCCGTGGACGAAGCCTGCTCGCTGCTGGTGCGCGCGGCGGTGCCCGGTTCGGCGTTGGCGTGCGGGTTCGAACCGGGGGAGCAGGTGATCACCGTCCGCGTCGGCGTCGACGCCGCGGGGCCGACCCCGCCGTCGGCCGACGCCATGGGGTGGCAGATCCTGACGACCCTGGCCCAGGGGGTGACCGAACGGGTCGAGCCCGCGGGTGGGGGCCACCGCGTCACGATCGAGCTGACGTCGGGGCCCGCCGGAATCGATTCGCCATGAGCACCCGCGAGGACGCCGCGCGCGACAAGGAGGCGCGCGACGCCGCCGACATCGCGCGGTTCCGCAGGCTGGCCGAGCTGGACCCGGCCGACCCGGCCCGCGCCGCGCTGCGCGGTGAGCTGGTCGCCGACCACGTCGACCTGGCCCGCAACCTCGCCCGCAAGTTCGACCGGCGCGGCGACCAGCTCGAAGACCTCGTGCAGGTGGCCACCATCGGCCTGATCAAGGCGGTCGACCGGTTCGAGGTGGAGCGGGGCAACTTCTACGCCTTCGCCATCCCCACGATCATGGGCGAGCTGCGCAGGCACTTCCGCGACACCGGCTGGGCGGTGCGGGTCCCGCGCCAGCTCAAGGAGTTGCACGTCACGGTTGCGGCCGGGCGCAACGAGTTGAGCCAGCGGCTCGGACGCGCACCGAAGCCCAGCGAGCTGGCCGAACACCTCGGCCTCACCAAGGAGCAGGTCTACGAGGCCCTCGTGGCGAGCGCGGGCAAGCAGGGGACCTCGTTGGACGCGCGGCTGTCGGAACCCAGCGGCGACCGGTTCGGCTACGAGGACGAGCGGCTGACGGAGGTGGACAACCGCCGTGCCCTCGGACCGCTGCTGGCCGAGCTGCCCGAGCGGGAGCAGCGCATCATCGTGCTGCGCTTCTTCCGCGGGCTGAGCCAGGCCGACATCGCCCGCCGGGTGGGCGTGTCGCAGATGCAGGTGTCCCGGCTGCTGGCCAAGACGCTGGAGCGGCTGCGCGCCGCTCTCGGCGAGGACACCCTGGCAGGCTGACGCCCCCATGCCCAGATGCGGACGGGAGGGGGCCGAGGCCCCCTGGCCACCCGACTACGAGACGCGGACCTCGCGCCTGCGCTGTGCGATCAGCGTGCGCCGCTCGCCCTCGCCCATCGCACCCCAGATGCCGTACGGCTCCTGCACGGCCAGCGCGTGCTCGCGGCACTGCGCCAGCACGGGGCAGGCCCGGCAGATCTCCTTGGCGCGCTCCTCGCGGGCGTGCCTGGCCGGTCCGCGCTCGGCGTCCGGGTGGAAGAACACCATGCTGTCGGTGCCCCGGCAGGAGCCTTCGAGCTGCCAGGCCCACTCGTCGGAGACCGGCTTGGGCAGTCGGGTGATCTCGGCCATGGTGGTTCCCTCCCTAGGATCCCGCTCCGCGCCGCGGGGGTGCGACCACGACTTACCCAGGAGTTCGCCGGGCGAAACGGTTCCTCCTGGGGCAAGATCCGCCCGCCCGCGCCGGGTGCGCGCCGGGGCGCGGCACTACTGTCACGCGGGTGTGGGCGTGTCCCCATCCGCCGAGGGAAGGAACAACGTGGACATCAAGAGCGAGGGCACCGATCCGGTCGTCGTGTCGGTGACCGGCGAGGTCGACCTGGCGACCGCCCCGCAACTGGAGGCCGAGCTGTCCGACGCGCTCGCCACCCCCGGCGCCACCGGCGTGCGGGTGGACCTGGCGGGCGTGGAGTTCATGGACTCCGCCGGGCTGCGGGTACTGGTCGCGGCACTGCGCACCGCCGAGGAGGGCGGGCGGACGCTGACGCTGGCCGCCCCGCACGACCGGGTCCGCCGCATCATCGAGATCACCGGGCTCTCGGAGGTCTTCGGCCTGGCGGGCACCGCCTGACCCGCTCCCCACCAGCCGGTCCGGCCCGGTGGTTCACCGGGCCGTGAACGGGGTACACCCCCGGTCGTGGACGAGCAGGCAGTGCGGCGCGTGCCGGTGGTGCACAAGCGGGAGGTCACCCGTGGTCACGCCACCCTGTCCGGTAGGGGCCCGCGGTGGCGGGTTCCCGCGTTCGACGGTCGGAGGGCGGTGGCAGGTGCGGTGAACGGGGTGGCACCCGACAGCGGCAGGGTGCGGCGGCTGGCGACCCGGCTCCCCGCGGCCGAGTCCTCGGTCGCCGAGTCCCGCGACTTCGTGTCCGCGGCGCTGGGCTCGTGGGCCGTGCCGCGCGCCGAGCTGGGCGACATCGTGCTCGCCGTGTCGGAACTGGTGACCAACGCCATCGAGCACGGCTGCGGTGAGGTCGACGTCGAGGTCGTCCTCGTCACGGGTGTGGTCCGGCTGCGGGTCGGCGACCACTCCGCCGGGCTGCCGGTGCGCCAGGCACCCACCCTGCTCTCCGAGCGCAGTCGGGGCCTGGTGATCGTCGAGGCGCTCAGCACCGCGTGGGGCTACGAGAGCATCGCCGGGGCCGTGGGCACAGACGCGGGCAAATGGGTGTGGGCCGACTTCGCAGTCTCCGTCCCGCTCCCCGAGGCCGTCGCGGTCGCTCCCGACCGGCGGGCGGCGACGCCCGTGCCGCTGGACAACCAGTAGGCTGGGTTCCATCTCCTGGCTTCGGAGAGGGAAGCGTGGCGCGATGACCCCCGGGACCACGGGCCCGGCGACCGGCATCCCGGCCCCGCCGCTCGGTGAGCCCGGCGCGGCGACCCGGGGCGGCGACCACGGTCCGGACCGCCCCCGGCAGCACGACCAGTTGGCCGACGAGGTGACCACCGCCCTCGCCGGGTCGCTGAACCTGCGCCGCACGGTGCTGCGGCTGGCGGACCTGCTCCGCCCGCGCTTCGCCGACTGGGTCCTGGTCGTCCTCGCCGACCACCGGCTCGGCAGGCTCTCCCTGCACGGCGGCACCGACCCGACCTTCACCGACTCCGTCGCCCGCAACCCCGCCGAGGAACTCGGCGTGGGCCGCGTGCTGCGCTCCGGGCAGGGCGAACTGCTGCACGTCGCCCCCGACTCGCCCACCACCGACGGCCTCGACAGCCTCATCCCGCACGACGCGCTGCGCGCCCAAGCCGTGGACCTGCGACCCGCCGACGTGCTCGGGGTGCCGCTGACCGCGCGCGGCAGCACCATCGGCGTGCTGGTCCTGCTGCGCGGCGGCGACCGCGGCTTCCCGGCCGAGGACATCGCCCTCGCCGAGCGGGTCGCGGGCCGCGCCGCCACCGCGCTGGACTCCGCCCGCCTCTACGAGGACCGCAACCGGGTCGCCTCGGTGCTGCAGGCCGGGCTGCGCCCGCCCTCGCTGCCGCGCATCCCCGGGATGCGCATCGCCGCCGGGTTCCGCGCCGCGGCCGACCACAGCGACATCAGCGGCGACTTCTACGACGTGCACGGCCACGACGACGACTGGCTGCTCGCCCTGGGCGACGTCTGCGGCAAGGGCGTCGAGGCCGCCGTGCTCAACGGCCGCGCCCGGCAGAGCATCCGCACCGCCGTACACTTCGACCACTCACCCGCCGTCGTCCTCGGCGCGCTCAACAGCGCCCTCTACGACGACGGCGACGCCCGCTTCGTCACCGCGGTGTGCACCAGGGTCCGGCCCGGCGTCGACGGTGGGGCGGAGGTCACCGTCGCGGTCGCCGGGCACCCGCCGCCGATCGTCCTGCGCGCCGACGGCACCGTCGAGGAGCTGGAGGTGCGCGGGATCGTCGCGGGCGTGCGGCCCTCGGCCACCTACACCGAGGTCAAGGACACCCTGGCCACCGGGGACACGCTGCTGATGTTCACCGACGGCATCTACGAGGCCCGCGGCGCCCGCGGGTTCTACGGCATGGACCGGCTCACCAGGCTGCTCCCGGTCTACGCGGGCGCGGGCCCGGAGGCCGTGTGCGAGGCGGTCGAGCGGGACGTGGTGGAGTACCTGGCCGGTCGTCCGCACGACGACATGGCCCTGTTCGCGGTGTTCTGCGGGAGGTAGGGACTTGCCAGGCGGTTTCCCCGACACACCCGGCGCCCCGGACCCGGCGGCGCGGTTCGACGACGCCCTGGGCCGGGTCGACGCCGACGCCGCGGTCGGGGTGGTCGACGGCCTCCTCGACGCGGGCGCCGACCCGCTGGGGGTGCTGGTCGACGTGATCGCCGCGGGCCTGCGCCGGATCGGTGAGCGCTGGCAGCGGGCCGAGTGGACGGTCGCCCAGGAGCACGCCGCGACCGCGGTCGCGGTGGTCGCCACCCGCGCGGTCGCCCGGCACGCCGAGCGGGTCCCCGCCACCCGCGGCCACGTCGTGGTGGCCTGCGCCGAACGCGAGTGGCACGCCCTGCCCGCCACGATCATCGCCTGCGCGCTGCGCACCGCGGGCTGGGAGACCACCCTGCTCGGCGCCGCCACCCCGGCCCGGCGGCTCAGCCAGTACCTGCACGACCTGGGCCCGGACGCCGTCGCGGTGAGCTGCTCGGTGCTCGGCTCGCTGCCCGCCACCCGCCACTTCATCGAGGCGGGCACCGCCGCGGGCATCCCGGTGCTCGTCGGCGGCGCCGCCTTCGGCCCGGACCCGGTCCGCGCCCTGGCCCTCGGCGCCACCGCCTGGGCCCCCGACGCCCGCGCCGCCGTGGCCGCCGTGGCCGAACTGCCCGCGGTGGTGCCGACCGCGCCCGCGCTGCCGCAGGCGGTCACCGCCGAGCAGGCCGCCCTCGAACTGGCCCACGACCGGCTCGCCGCGGACCTGCGGGTCCGCTGGTCGCCCACCGCCGGGGTGGTGGGCACCCCACCGCTCGACGGCATCGACGGCGTGGTCGGCTCCGTGGTCGACCAGGCGCTGCACGCCACCTCCGCCGCCCTGCTCACCGGCGACACCCGGGCGCTGTCGTGGACCGCGGACTGGGCCAGGGCCCTGCTCGCCGCCCGGGGTGCCGACCCGGCCCTGGTCACCGAGCTGGGTGACCTGCTGACCGCCGCCCTGCCCGAGTTCCCGCTCGCGCTCGACCTCGTCGAACGCCACTGGGACCGCGGCCTCACCACGTCTGGACACCTGCCGACATGAACGACTTCAACCACACCGTCAGCACCGGCCCCGGGCGGGTCGTGGTCGCCGTCGACGGCGAACTCGACATGCACACGTCGGTCGAGTTCAAGCAGGTCCTGATGGACCTGGTGGCCGACGACACCGACCTGCTGGTGGACCTGTCCGGGCTGACGTTCGTCGATTCCAGCGGGTTGAGCGCGTTCATCGCGGTGCACAAGTCGACGTTGAACCACGAGCGGGCGAGCCTGCTGCTGGACCGGGTGCCGCCGTTCCTGAACCGGATCCTCGCCGTGACCGGGCTGGCCGCTGTGCTGCCGATCGCGGGGGCCCAGGCGAACAGCTAGCCGGGATCGCGCGTTCGGGCCCGCCGGTGCGGGGGCTCAGGTCCGGGCGGCGGGGCCGTGCCAGTCGAGGCAGACCACCACGGCGTCGTCGTCGAGGTCCTTGTGGTCGCGGAAGACCGCCAGGTCGGAGAGGACCGCTCGGACGGCCTGGCCGGGTGGCAGGGCCCGGGTGGTGCGCACCGTCCTGGGGAGTGCCACGTCGGCGTAGCGGCGGTCGCCGCTGAGGGAGTCGAAGACCCCGTCGCTGACCACGAGGAGGCGGTCGCCGGGGCGGAGGTTCTCGTTCTGGACCCGGTAGTGGGTTTCCTCCAGGGAGCCCAGGGGGACCTGGGTTTCCAGGTCGACGCGGCTGCACTCGTCGTCGCGGACGCGCCAGACTTGCGGGGAGCCGCAGTCGACGATGCCCAGGGCGCCGGTCTCCAGGTCCAGCGACAGCAGCAGGGCTGCGACGAAGTGGGTGCCCGCGTACTGGCCCCACACCGCCTGGTCGGCCAGCGCGGCAGCCTCGGCGATGCCGTGCCCGGAGCGGCGGGCGTTGCGCATGGCGGTGATGGCGATCGTGGTCAGCAGCGCCGCGTCGAGGCCCTCGCCCATCCCGTTGGTCAGGGTGAGCGTGAGCTGCCCGGGGTCCACGCTCCAGTCGAAGTTGTCGCCGCGCACCCCGTAGGCGGGCTCGAGCTGGCCCGCCAGGGTGAACTCCGGGCAGCTCAGGCCGCGCCCGGGCAGCAGCTCCCACTGCATCTCCGCGGCCACCGTCATCCGCCGGTCGCGGCGCACCCTGGCGAGCTGGTCGCTGCCCAGGTCGGCCACCTGCAACGCGTCCGCCAGGGCGTCGGCCACCTCGCGCAGCTCCACCAGCCGCGCGTCGTCCGGTTCGGTGAGCACGGTGCCGCTGAGCACGCCGTGGCAGTTGCCCCGGCACAGCAGCGGCAGGTGCACGGTCCAGTCGTTCTGCACCACGGCCTGCTGCTCGCGGAACGCCGCGCCGGGCAGCGTGCCGGTGATCGGGACCGCCTCGGCGGCGCCGACCAGCGGCACCAGGTTCGCCGCCGGGTAGTCCACCAGCCGGACCGTGGCGCCGAGCAGGGCGGCGTGCTCGGTCAGCAACTCCGGCAGCCGCTCCGCGAACGAGTGCAGCGGCAGCGATCTCAGCGTGGTCTCCAGCGCGCGCAGGCTCTCGGCGGCGGTCGTCACGGGGTCCTCCGGTGGGGGTGGGGCCGACAGGGCCGCCGGTGTGCGAGAGTTGCAGTATGGCTGCGTCGTCGGGATCCCAGCCGCCGGGTGCGGACGCGGCGGACGAGGCCGAGATCGCCGCTGCCGCCCTCGGCCTGGTGCTGGCCAGGGCCACCGCCGGGGTGTACCCCAAGGTGCCCGCGGTGCAGATGCGCGCGCTGCAGTTCATCGGCGACCACGAACCGATCAACCTCACCCGGCTCACCGAGGAACTGGGCACCATCGCTTCTTCCGCCAGCAGGCTGTGCGACCGGTTGCAGGCTGCCGGCCTGCTCGATCGGCGTTCCGCCACGACCGACCGGCGTGAGGTGGAGTTGGTGCTGACCAGCGACGGGGTGCGGTTGCTGGAGCGGTTGCGGGCGGCTCGGCGGGCTGGGCTCGCCGAGGTGCTGGAGCGGATGAGCCCGCAGGGACGGGCCGCGCTGCTGCGTGGTCTGCACGAGTTCAGCATCGCTGCTGAGCAGGTGGCGTTGCACGAACAGGACACTGCGTGAGCTGAGATTCCCGTGGTACCTGGGATCCGCTTGCCGCGGTTTCAAGGGCCCGGTCGTTTGTTGGCGGTGCCCGGGTGGGTGGATCCGCTTGGGCGGGGCCCCTACGCCGATCATGTGCCCAGTGTGACCGAGTGGGGCTGAAGAGATGCCCCACAGCCCAAGCAGGCTTGCACATGATCGCCACCCCCACCCAAGCACATCCACCCACCCGGGCGTCTGCTTAGCCGGGCCGGCGGTTGGCGGGGTGGTCGGCCGCTGCGCCGGTGGGGGGTGGATGGCTGGTGGTCGGGCGGGTGGTTCGAAGGCGGGTGCGTTCAGTTCCGGGCGGCTATGCCTGCGAGGAGGGCGTCGGCGGTGCGGGTGTTGATGACCTGGTCCGGGCTGATGCCGCACTCCTCGGCGCGCTCGCAGCCGTAGGGTTGCCAGTCGAGTTGGCCCGGGGCGTGGGCGTCGCTGTTGATGGCGAAGGTGCAGCCGAGGTCCTTGGCCAGGGTGAGGAGTCTGCGGGGTGGGTCGAGGCGTTCCGGGCGGGCGTTGATCTCCACCGCGACCCCGTGCTCGGCGCAGGCCGAGAAGACCGCGTGCGCGTCGAACTCCGATTCCGGGCGGGGTTTCTTGGTGACCAGGCGGCCGGTGCAGTGGCCCAGGACGTCCACGTGGGGGTTGGCCACGGCGGTGAGGAGGCGCTCGGTCATCTCCGGCTCGGGCATCCTCAACTTCGAGTGCACGCTGGCCACCACCACGTCCAGCCGGGACAGCAGGTCCTCGCTCTGGTCCAGTGCGCCGTCGAGCAGGATGTCGACCTCGATGCCGGTGAGGATCAGGAACGGGGCGAGTTCCACGTTCAGCTCCGCGACCTCCTCCAACTGCCGCTCCAGGCGGTCGGCGGAGAGGCCGTTGGCGATGCGCAGGCGGGGGGAGTGGTCGGTGAGGGCGATCCACTCGTGGCCCAGGGAGATCGCCGCCTCGGCCATCTCGCGGATCGGGCTGCCGCCGTCGGACCAGTCGGAGTGGGTGTGGCAGTCGCCACGCAGGGCGGCGCGCAGTTCGGCGCCGCCTGCCACCGGTTTGCCCGCCGCCTCCACCAGCCGGGTCAGGTAGGCGGGTTCGCCGCCCGCCGCCGCCTCGGCGATGACCGTGGCGGTGGTGTCGCCGATGCCGGGCAGGTTCCGCAGCGTCCCGGTGTCGATCCGCAGGTCCAGCTCGCCTCCCGGGAGGGCCGCCACCGTCGCCGCCGCCCTTCGGAACGCGCGCACCTTCTGCGTGTGCTCGCCCGCCCGCTCCAGGAACAGCGCGATCTGCTTCAACGCCGCAACGGGGTCCATGGCGCCAGGAAACCGCACCCCGCCGCGCTGCGCACGCCGGGCGCGCGCCGCCGCGCGCCACTAGCTTCGGGGGTGAACCACCCCGAGGAGGAACACCGATGGACATCCCCGCCACCCCCGCCGCGCCCACCGGACCGCTGACCGAGCTGCTCGACGGTCGCTGGGGGCACGTGCGGCGCGCGGCGCGGGAGCGGATGAGCGAACTGCCCTCGCCCGCCACCTACGACCTGACCACCGAGCAGCACCGCGCGCTGGTGTTCGACGAGCTGCGCGAGCTGGCCGCGGCGGGCTACCCGAGGGTGGGGTTCCCCAAGCAGTACGGCGGCGACGGCGACACCGGTGGATCGCTGACCTCCTTCGAGATGCTCGGCTTCGGCGACCTGTCGGTGATGGTCAAGGCGGGCGTGCAGTGGGGCCTGTTCGGCGGGGCCGTCGAGGCGCTGGGCACCGAGCGCCACCACGACGCGCACCTGCGCGCCATCATGGAACTGGACCTGCCCGGCTGCTTCGCCATGACCGAGACCGGCCACGGCTCCGACGTGCAGCACCTGCGCACCACCGCCGTCTACGACCCGGCCACCCGGGAGTTCGACCTGCACACCCCGCACGAGGCCGCCCGCAAGGACTACATCGGCAACGCCGCCCGCGACGGCCGGATGGCGGTGGTGTTCGCCCAGCTCGTCGCAGGCGGCGCGGGGCGCGGCGTGCACGCGCTGCTGGTCCGCATCCGCGACGACGAGGGCAACCCGGTCCCCGGTGTGCGGATCGAGGACTGCGGGCGCAAGGCCGGGCTCAACGGCGTGGACAACGGCCGCATCTGGTTCGACCACCTGCGGGTCCCGCGCGAGTCGCTGCTCAACCGCTACGGCGACGTCGCCGAGGACGGCACCTACAGCAGCCCCATCAAGGGCGACGGCCGCCGCTTCTTCACCATGCTCGGCACCCTGATCCGCGGCCGGATCAGCGTCGCCGGGGCGGCGGGCAGCGCCACCAAGAGCGCGCTCACCATCGCCGTGCGCTACGGCCTGGCCCGCCGCCAGTTCGAGCGGCCGGGCACCGACCTCGACGAGGTCGTGGTCCTGGACTACCTGGCCCACCAGCGCAAGCTGCTGCCCGCGCTCGCCACCACCTACGCCCTGCACTTCGCGCAGGAGGAACTGGTCACGACCCTGCACGAGCTGTCCGAGCGGGACGGCGCGGCGGTGGAGTACACCGACGGCGAGCAGGGCACCGAGGAACACGACCGCCGCCAGCGCGAACTGGAGTCCCGGGCCGCCGGGCTCAAGGCCGCCACCACCTGGCACGCCACCCGCACCATCCAGACCTGCCGCGAGGCGTGCGGCGGCGCCGGGTACCTCGCCGAGAACCGGCTGCCGCAGCTCAAGGCCGACACCGACGTGTTCACCACGTTCGAGGGCGACAACACGGTGCTGTTCCAGCTCGTGGCCAAGGGCCTGCTGACCGGCTACCGGCAGCACGTCGGCGAACTGGGCAGCGTCGGCATGGCCCGATTCGTCGCCGACCGCTTCGTCGAGACGGTCATCGAGCGCACCGCCGCCCGCTCGGTGATCGAGCGCCTGGTCAACGCGGTCACCCCGAACGACGAGGAGACCGACCTGCTCGACCGCGGCTGGCACGTCAAGGTCTTCGAGGACCGGGAGAAGCACGTCCTCGACACCCTCGCCCGCCGCCTGCGCCGCGCCGGGGACGCCGACGCCGACCCGTTCGAGGTGTTCAACGACGCCCAGGACCACGTGCTGCGCGCGGCCAGGGTGCACGTCGACCGGATCGTGCTGGAGGCCTTCGTCGCCGCCATCGACCGCTGCACCGACGAACCGACCACCGCGCTGCTCAACCGGCTCTGCGACCTGCACGTGCTGTCGAACATCGAGGCCGACCTGGACTGGTTCCTCGGCCACGGCCGGTTCACCACCGCCAGGGCCAAGGCGGTCACCGGGGCGGTCAACGAGCTGTGCGCGCACCTGCGCCCGCACGCGGCCACCCTGGTCGACGCGTTCGCCATCCCGGAGTCGCTGGTCGCCGCCCCGATCGCGATCGGCGCGGAGACCTCGCGGCAGGTCACGCAGCGTGAGCACGACGTCGCGGAGGCGGCCGGAACCACCCGGTGACCGGCTGGTGACGAAAACCCGTCGTTCCGTGATCGAGGATCGGGTAGTCGCCGGGCGCCACTCGCCGTATCCTGGAGACCGACACCCCCGTGCGGGGTGCCCGCCGGGTCCGGCGGCAACCGTGATCGCCCGGCGCCCGCGACTGTGCCGGAGGAGGAAAGAATGCCACTCTCCGAGCACGAGCAGCGACTGCTCGACCAGATCGAGCGCGCGCTCTACGCCGAGGATCCCAAGTTCGCGTCCACCGTCCGAGGTGCCCGCCTACGCAAGCCGTCCCGCCGACGCCGCCTGCTGGGCATCGCCCTGTTCATCGTGGGCGTGGCGCTCCTCGTGCTGGGTGTGCCGTTCAACCCCGCTGGTTTCCCCGCAGTGAGCCTGCTCGGCTTCCTTGTCATGTTCGCAGGCGTCCTGCTGACGCTGACGGCCATGCGCCGGGGCTCTGACCCCGCAGAACCCGGTCAGGAGCCCCCCGGTGGCGGCGGGCCTGCGCCCGCCCGCGATCGGAGTTCGTTCTCCCAACGCATGGAGGAGCGCTTCAAGCGGCGCTTCGACGAGGAGCGCTGATCGGGGGCTTCTCGGTCTTCGCGCTGGTACTCGGCTCAGCGCCTGCCCTGGTTTCGAGGGCGGGCGCTGAGCCGTTTCCGGGTTGCGCCGTGTCTTTGGTTTAAAGCGCCGGTCGTTTGGTGGTGGTGCCCGGGTGGGTGGATCTGCTTGGGCGGGGCCCCTACGCCGATCATGTGCCCAGTGTGACCGAGTGGGGCTGAAGAGATGCCCCACAGCCCGGGCAGGCTTGCACATGATCGGCACCCCCACCCAAGCACATCCACCCACCCGGGCATCTGCTTAGCCGGGCTGGCGGTTGCGGGGGTGGCTGGTTTCGCTGCGCCCCGTCGGGTTCGGCGTGGCTGATCGCCGGACCGGCGGTTGCGAGGGTGGTCGGCGGCTGCGCGCGGTGGTGTTTCGGGTGGTTGGCCGCTCGGCGGCCAACCAGCCACCACGAACCACCGGCCCGAGCAGGCCACCCCAACCCCACCCCACTGCCAGCCATCCGCAATCCCACCGTGCGCAACTGCCGACCACGCCGCGCCGCTGTGTCGGTGCTGGTCGGGGCGGCCTGGTGCCGGGTCGGGTCCTCCGCGGGGGTGAGATCAGTCCTGCTTGCGCCGCCGGGGCTTGAGGACCGAGCGGGGGAGCAGGCGGGACTTCCAGTCCATCGGGGCGGTGCGGCGCAGGCCGCGGACCACCTCGTCGAATGCGGCGGGTAGTTCCGGGGTGTCGCCCCGGCCGCCGTACCAGGAGCGTTCGACGGAGTTCACCACTGTCCGCAGTGCCTCTTGGCCGTCCTTGTCCAGGCTGTGTTCCTTGACCAGTCTGCGGGCGGCTGTGCGGACGGTGTCCGACTCGGCGGTCTCCGCGCCCCGGTCCCAGGACTCGGCCATCAGCTCCGTCCACGCCGCGCCTGCCGCGTCGGTGCCGCGGCCGGTCACCGCCCGGTGGTGTTCGCGGCGGCGCCAGGCCCGCACGGCCGCGGGGACCGCGGCTGCCACGAGTACCGCCACCAGCGCGCCGAGCCACCACGACACCGCCGCCACCAGGAAGAACACCGCCAGTGCCGCGGCGGTTGCGGCTGCCGCCACCGGGCGCCGCGCCGCGCGGGAGCTGACCTTGGCCGACCGGGCGCCCAGGGCTGCCAGGCCGCCCGCGAAGGCGATCAGGACCAGTGCCAGCCACACCTGCCAGGGCAGGCTGAACCCGTCGCCGCCCGTGTCGGGGGTGGCGGCCTGCCGGTCGTCGGCGGGGCCGGTTTCCGGGGCCTGGGGGGTGGGGGTGTTCTCGGTGCTGCCGCCGGGGACCTCCTCCTCGGTGACCGTCGTCGACGGGCCGGTGCTCGCGTCGCTCTGGACGTAGGGCGGTTGGTAGCCGCGGCCGTCGCTGAGGGGGGTCGGGTCGAACGAGACCCAGCCCTGGTCGGGGAAGTAGACCTCCACCCACGCGTGGGCGTCCTGGGTGGTGATCGACCGGTAGTCGCCGGAGACGAAGCCCGCTGTGTAGCCGATGGCCACCCGGGAGGGGATGCCCGCGGCGCGGGCCAGGACGCCCATGGCCGAGGCGTACTGCTCGCAGAAGCCGACCTTCGAGCGGAAGAGGAACTCCTCCAGGGCGTCCTCGTCGCTGGAGGTGCCGGTCTGGGTCTGGTACTTGAAGCCGTTCGCCGGGTCGAAGTACTTCTGCAGGGCCAGTGCCTTGTCGAACGTGGTGGGCTGGCCTGCGGTCAACTGCCGGGCCAGGTCCACCACCTCGGGGTCGATGCCCTCCGCGCCGAGGTACACCGGGTCCAAGCCCTCGGCGGGTCGGGTGCCCGCAAGCCGCAGGTCCTGCGCGGCGGGCTGGCCCAGGTCCGCGTCCTCGACGTAGCGGTCGAGCTTGCGCGGGCTGCGGGAGTAGACCATCCCGCCGTTCTGGTCGTAGTACATGTCCGGGGGCAGGTCGCTGAGCCTGCGCGGGATGCCGTAGACCGGGGCCCACAGGTCCTGGGAGTTGATCGGCTCGATCTCGATCCGGGTGACCGCGCCCCCACCGTCGTCGCCGAGGCCGTTGGGCAGGTCGCCGTCGGCCGGGACCGCGTCCGACAGGGCGTCCGCCGCGGTCCAGCCGCCGTTGCGGTCGAACCGGGGCAGGGTCATCGCCCGCAGGTAGCGGCTCTCGTTGCCCAGGCCGCGCACCCGGAACAGCTCCACGTTGCTGCCCTGGTCGAGCATGCCGCGCAGGGCGGTGAACGGCTTGAGGGCCAGCCCGCCGCCCCCACCGCCGCCGCCCCCGCCGGGGAAGCCGCCGACGGTGCCGATGCCGGTCGCGGTCAGCCCGGCGACCAGCCCCAGCGCCAGCGCCGAGGCCACCACCGCCACCGGGGCGCCCAGGCCGCGGCCGGTGGCGGGCAGAGCCGGGCGGTTGCGCCACAGGTGGTGGCGGTGCGTGCCGTCGACGGCCAGCAGCCCGGCGAACGAGATCGCCCCCAGCACGAACGACCACCACGGCAGCAGCTCGTCGGACAGCGAGGCGGGCACCGCGTAGACGCACAGCAGCACCAGCCCGCACGCCGCGGGCGCCCCGGCGGCCACCGCCAGGGTGTCCACCAGCACCGCCACCAACCCGATGGCGATCACCACCAGGCACAGCACCGGCGCCGTCGCGCCCACCGGCGGCACCCCGACCCGCACCGCCTCCACCGACTGCCCGAGCACCTCGCCCAGGGCACCGATGGCGTCCGGCCCCGGCAGGATCCCGACGATCCCCTCGTTGGTGAACAGCGCGACCAGCAGGCACAGCAGCGCGAACAGCTGCGCCAGGCCGACGACCGCGGTGGGGGTGCGCATCGCGCGCAGGCCCATGCCCACCGCCGCCACCACGATGATCGCCACGCCCGCGTAGCCGAGCCAGCGCACCCCGTCGATCACCCCGGCCAGCGCCGTGGAGGCGCACAGGGTGGTCACCGCGGCCACCGCCGGGGTCACCGTCGTCGTCCACTGCACCGCGTCGGAGTCGTGCTCGGGCGGCGCGGGGGGCTGCGGCGCGTGCTGGGGTGGGTGCTGCGTCGTGGTCATGTGCCCGCTCCGGCGATCATCGTCCCGTCCCGGCGCGACCCGGAGCGGCACACGTTGGCCCACACCCGGTTCATCGGGATGTCCGGTCTGGCCAGCGTCACGCCCCAGCCCGCGCCGGTGAGCAGCGCGGCCGCGGCGGTCGGGTCCACGGCCGGACCCTCTCCCGCGCCCCAGGCCCTGGTGTCCAGCAGCACGGCCAGGCTGCGCGTGCCCCGGGTGCGGTGGCGGATCAGCCTGCCCAGGTCCTCCGGGGTGGCGCTGCCCAGGACGGCGATCAGCTCCTGGCCGCCACCGGGGTCGGCCGGGCAGGCGATCTCGCGCTGGTGGCTCGGTTGCAGCGCGGCCAGCGCGTCGAGGACCGCGGTGTCGCTGTGGCTGCCGTCGCCCGCGTCGGAGACCAGCACCCCGCCGGTCTCGGTCACCAGCCGCACCTGGTGGCCGTAGCGATGCAGGTGCACGCAGGCGCTGGCGGCGAAGGACACCGCCCACTCCAGGCTGGAGTCCGCGCCGCTGCCGCGGTGCCCGGGTGCCCGGTGGTCGAGCAGGACCGTGGTCCCGCCGCGCCACGGGCTCTCCTCGACCCGCACCATCATCTCGTCGCGCTTCGCCGTGGAGCGCCAGTGCACCTTGCGCAGGTCGTCGCCCTGCCGATAGGGGCGGACCACGGCGTCGTCCTCGCCCTGCCCGGCGGAGAGCCGGTTCGAACCGTCGTCACCGGAGCCCAGGCCGGAACCGCCGGGCACGCTGGTGAGCGGGAACACCCTCGGCACCACGACCAACCGCGAGGTGCGGGCCAGTTCGCGCTCGAACTCGGCCAGGCCGAACGGGTCGGTGACGGTGGCCATCAGCGGGCCGAGCTGCTGGACGCCGCGCAGCATCGGCCGCACCGCGTACCGCAACCGGGTCCCGGAGTGCCGGGGCAGCCGCTCGATGAGGAACCGCGGCTTGCCGCCCAGCGCGTAGGGCACCCCGTCGGAGACCAGCAGGCCCACCGTCGGCAGCCGCCCGGTGCTGCGCACGTCGAGCGCCACCTCCGCCCGGCCGCCCACCGGCACCCTGGTCGGGGTGATGTGCCGCTGCGCCCGCAGGCCCACCCTGGTCGCCGCGGTCAACCCGCACACCAGCAGCGGCAGGGCCACCACGAACACCGACACCCGCAGCAGGTCGCGCTCGTTGAGGATCAACGAGCACAGCGCGGCCGCCAGCCCCGCGGCCAGCAGGCACCGGCCCCGGGTGGTCAGACCGGACAGAGCTCCGCGCATCGCGCGACCGCCTTCCTCCCGTGCCGCGACCGGGTCGCCCTCAGCGCCTGCCGCCAGGACCCGACCACTGCGCACCGCCGTGGTCGGGGGCGGCCTGCGGCACCGGCACCCGCTGCACCAGACCGCGCACCAGGTCGGCCGGGGGCCGCCGCGACGCCTGCGCCTCCGGGGTGAGCACCAGCCGGTGCGCCAGCACCGGCACCGCCACCGCGTGGATGTCATCGGGCACCACGAAGTCGCGGCCCGACAGCGCCGCCTGCGCCCGCGCCGCCCGCACCAGGTGCAGCGTCGAGCGGGGGGAGGCGCCGATGCGGATCTCCGGCAGCCGCCGGGTCGCCGAAACGATCTCCACCGCGTACCGGCGGACCTCCTGGGCGATCTGCACCGCGCGGACCGTCTCGATGAGACCGCGCACCTGCTCGGCGTCGGACACCGACTCCAGCACCTTGAACACGTCACGCGCGGCGTGCTCGTCCACCATGGCCAGTTCCGCCGCCGGGTCCGGGTAGCCGATCGACACCCGCGCGGTGAACCGGTCGCGCTGGGCCTCGGGGAGGGCGTAGGTGCCCTCCATCTCGATCGGGTTCTGGGTGGCGATCACCATGAACGGCGAGTGCAGCGGGTAGGTGTGCCCGTCCACGGTGACCTGGTGCTCCTCCATGCACTCCAGCAGCGCGGACTGCGTCTTGGGGGAGGCCCGGTTGATCTCGTCGCCGACGACGATGTTGGCGAACACCGGCCCGGGGCGGAACTCGAACTCGTTGGTCTGCCGGTTGAAGATCGACACGCCGGTCACGTCGCTGGGCAGCAGGTCCGGGGTGAACTGGATGCGGCTCACCGAGCAGTCGATGGACCGGGCCAGCGCCTTGGCCAGCGAGGTCTTGCCGACCCCCGGCACGTCCTCGACCAGCAGGTGGCCCTCGGCCAGCAGCGTCACCAGCGCGATCCGCACCACCTCGGGCTTGCCGACGAGCACCCGCTCCACGTTGGCCGCGATCCGGCCGACCGCGGTGTGCAGCTCGGCCAGGCCGTTCGACGGCGCCTGCTGGTGCGGTGGCGCCACCGGGTGGTGCGCCCCGGTGCCCGGACCGCCCGCCGGGGCGCCGGGGGCCGGGTGGGGCGCGGGGGCGCCGGGGTGCCTGCCGGTGGGCCCGTTCGCACCGGGGTGGGGGTACTGCTCGCCGCCGGTCGCTCCGTAGGCGTTGCCCGGGGGAGCGGTGGGCGGGGTACTCGACGTCACGCGACCTCCTGCTGGTTCTCGGCGGCCGTCCGGTCCGGCGGCCGGGAGGCGGTGTCGGGCTCACGCCGTCGGAGTCCCGTGCCGGACGTCAGCCTGTCATCCAGTGTGTCAAACCGGGGCGAGGTACCCCACCCCTTCCGGCGAGCCTGCCCGCCGGGGAGGCGGGGCGTTGATCCTGCCGCACGCCGCCGGGACACCTCCCTCCGCCCGGCCCCTGGTCCGTTCGGCGCAGCGGTGGTGCGGCCGGGCGGCGCCGGGGGACCGGCGGACAGGCGTGGGCTGTTCAGGTGACGTTGAGGACGCAACCACCGGGCGGGTTGACTCTCCGTGGGCGCCCGCCGCAGCGGCGCGGGTGCCGTCCCCCGGCCCCCCACCCCGCCCCACCGGTTCCCCCACCTCGCCCCGCGAAACCCCGTGACGTGCGCTTCGGGGGTCACGGGGAGGCGCTCCGGGGGGTCTTGCGGCGTCTCGGGCGGCAACCCGAGTCGGTGACGCCCCCACCACCCCCCACTGTCACCCCCCACCCTCCTAGCTGCGGAAACGCACAATTTCCCGGCTCCGACACGGCTGGTTTCGCGTTGACTGTGGTGAAAAGTGGGGTACTGTGGCGCCAAGTGGGGCAGCAGGGGGCTCCACGGCCGATCCGATGGGTTCGGTGGGGAGGTGGGTGTCGAGATGTTCCTCGGTACGCACACCCCCAAGCTCGACGACAAGGGGCGGCTGACACTGCCCGCCAAGTTCCGGGACGCACTCGCGGGTGGGCTCATGGTCACGAAGGGTCAGGACCACTGCCTCTACGTGTTTCCACGAGCGGAGTTCGAGGACATGGCGCGGAAGGTGGCGGCGGCTCCCTTGACGAACGAGGCGGTCCGCGCCTACCAGCGGTACCTGTTCGCCGGAACGGACGAGCAGCGTCCCGACGGTCAGGGGCGGATCACGGTCGCACCGGAACTGCGGCGCTACGCGGGCCTGGCCAAGGACTGCGTGGTCATCGGGGCGATCACCAGGCTGGAGATCTGGGACGCGCGAGCGTGGCAGACCTACCTGGACGAGCACGAGGACGACTACTCCCAGGCCCGGGAGGAGGTCCTGCCCGGCGTGTTCTGAGCACGGACAGGAGACGAGGGGGATTCGGGTGCCGCCAGGCCTCGGTCCGCTCGCCTTCGGCCTTGGCGCACCTTCCCCGGTGCCAAGTCCGACGAGCGGGCGGGGACCTGGCGGCATCCGTCGATCCGGCCGGGCAGGTCGTGGCCTGCAGTTCGGGAGTGTGGGAGAAGGTGCGTGCGCGTGACTGAGCGACCCCGCCACGTGCCGGTCCTCCTCGACCGAATCCTGGAGCTGTTCGCCCCCGCCCTCACCGACCGCGACGCCGTCCTGGTCGATGCCACCCTCGGTCTCGGCGGCCACGCCGACGCGCTGCTCTCGGCCCACCCCCGCCTCACCCTCGTCGGCCTCGACCGCGACCCGCACGCCCTGGCGCTGTCCGCCGAGCGGCTGGCCCACCACGGCGACCGGGTCCACCTCGTGCACACCGTCTACGACGGACTCCCCGAGGCGCTGTCCGGCCTGGGACTGTCGCGTGTGGAGGGCGTGCTGTTCGACCTCGGCGTGTCCTCCATGCAGCTCGACGTCCCGGAGCGCGGCTTCGCCTACGCCCGCGACGCCCCGCTGGACATGCGGATGGACCCCACCACCGGCCCCACCGCCGCCGACGTCCTCAACACCTACTCCCACGGCGACCTCGCCAGGGTCCTGCGCGACTACGGCGAGGAGCGGTTCGCGGGCAAGATCGCCAAGGCCGTGCTGGTCGAGCGGGACAAGGCGCCGTTCACCACCAGCGCCCGGCTCGTCGAACTGCTGTACTCGGTCCTGCCCGCGCCCAGCCTGCGCACCGGTGGGCACCCGGCCAAGCGCACCTTCCAGGCGCTGCGGATCGAGGTCAACGCCGAACTGGACGTGCTGCGCCGGGCCATCCCCGCCGCCCTGACCGCCCTGGCCGTCGGCGGTCGCATCGTCGTGGAGTCCTACCAGTCGCTGGAGGACCGGATCGTCAAGCGGGCGATCACCGCGCTGGCCCACTCGACCGCCCCGCCGGACCTGCCGGTGGAGCTGCCCGAGCACGCCCCCCAACTGCGCCTGATCACCAGGGGCGCGGAGATGGCGGACGAGCGCGAGACCGAACACAACTCCCGCGCGCAGTCGGTGCGCCTGCGCGCGGCGGAACGCATCCGGGAGGCCCCATGACCGCGCCCGCGAGGAACTCCTCCGACCCGGCGCGGTCTCCACGCAGCAGCACCCCCGCCGAGGAGCCGGAGGCGCAGCGCCGCACGCGCGCGGCTGCCGCCCGCCGCGCCGACCCCGCCGACGCGGAGCAGCCCCGCGCGGACCGGGCCGGGGCGTCCCGCCGCCGTGCGGAGGCCGAGGACCTGGAACCGTCGACCCGGTCGGGCTCGTCTCGCT